>NZ_DAIOEU010000015.1:0-76258 GCF_036746095.1 Dyella sp. | reverse complement strand
TCGTAGATGTTGTCGGTGAAGCAGGCGATGTGCTGGATGCCTTCGCCGTGGTACGCATCGAGGTATTCGTTGATCTGGCTCTTCGGGTCGCTCGATTCATTGAGCGGAATGCGCACGATGCCGTCCGGCGCCGTCATCGCTTTCGACACCAGGCCGGTCTTCGCGCCCTTGATGTCGAAGTAGCGGATCTCGCGGAAGTTGAACAGGCGCTCGTAGTAATCGGACCACTGCTGCATGTTGCCGAAGTACAGGTTGTGCGTGAGGTGGTCGATGAAGGTGAGGCCGAAACCCGCCGGGTGTTGATCGACGCCGGGAATGGCTTCGTAGTCACCGTCATAGATGCTGCCGACGTCGCCGTAACGATCCACCAAGTACAGCATGCAATCACCGATGCCCTTGACCACCGGCGCGTTCACCGCCTTGGTATCGGCCTTGTCGGCCGGTGCCTCGCCGCCATTGGCCAGCACCGCCTTCAGCACGTCGCTGGCAGGCTTCTTGAATCGGATCGCAAAGCCGCAAGCGCAGGGGCCATGCTTGGCAGCGAAATCGGCGGCGAAGGAATCGGGGTCTTCGTTGACCAGGAAATTCACGTCGCCCTGGCGATAGATGGTGATTGGGCGGCGCTTGTGCTTGAGCACCGCCGTAAAACCCATGTTCTGGAATAACCTATGCAAATCGCCACCGCGGCCTGCCGGGGCGGCGAATTCAACGAACTCGAATCCGTTGATGCCCATGGGGTTCTCGAAGGTGGTGACGTGCATGCCGAGATTGGGTTGGGCGTTCATGGCGCTCTCCTGGTTAGCGATGCGCGACGACGGCGATATCAGCGTTCCGCTCCATGCCATCATCGGATTCAGACGTCCCTTATAGTTACAACTGAAACTAATTGCAAGGAACACCGCCGCAAATGTCCCATCCGCGCAAGCCCGCCCCTGCTGGAGCCGAACACGCCCCCCTAGAACTGGAGCGCTTCCTGCCCTACCAACTGTCGATCCTGTCGAACACGGTGAGCCAAGGGATCGCGAACGACTACCAGCGCCGCTACGACCTCAGCATGACCGAGTGGCGCGTGATGGCAGTGCTGGCCCGGTTCCACGGCCTCTCGGCGCGCGAAGTGGCCGAGCGTACGGCGATGGACAAGGTGGCGGTCAGCCGTGCGCTGGCCGGCCTGGTCGAAACTGGCCGCGTACACCGCGAAACTCACGGCAACGACAAGCGCCGGTCGGTGCTGAGCCTGACCGAGGCGGGTTGGCATATTCACGACGATGTGGCGCCGATGGCCCGCGCGCATGAGCGCGAGCTGCTGGCCAGGCTGGATGAAAACGAACGTCAGTGGCTGGCGCGCATCCTGGACAAGCTGCTGGAAGACGCGCCGGGCATGAAGCCCGGCGAGCGCTGAAACGCTTCAGCGCTCGCCATGCATGCCGTTACTTCACGCCGTGCATCAAGCGATTCACCAGCGGCGAGATCAGCAGCAACAGCACGCCTGATCCGGCCAGCACGTAGAAGCAGAACGTGAACCCGCTCAGTGCGGACGCCGCCGTCATCCCCGTGGCGCCGCTGATATGCGAGGCGAGCATGCCGGAAAGGTTGCCGCCCAGCGCGGTCGACAGGAACCAGCCACCCAGGCCAAGCCCCACCAGCCGCGGCGGCGCCAGCTTGGTCACCATCGACAGGCCGATCGGCGACAGGCACAGCTCGCCCACCGACTGGAACAGATAGCACATCGCCAGCGGCCAGAACGGAATCAGGCCGCGGCTGTCGAGCAGGTGCGACAGGGCATAGATCAGGCTGATGAAGCCGACGCCCTCGAAGATCAATCCCAGGCCGAACTTGCGCGGAATGGACGGCTCCTTATGCCGCTTGGCCAACCAGCCCCATGCCAGCGCGGTCACCGGTGCCAATGCCACCACCCACAGCGGCGTCATGGCCTGGAACCAGCCCACCGGGAACATCCAGCCGCCGAACATCTGCCGATCCACCAGGTTTTCAGCGAGGAAATTGAAGGTGGTGCCGAACAGGTAATAGAACACCCAGAACAGCACGTTGAAGGCGAAGATGATCAACATGGCGATCACGCGATGAAGCTGCACGCGATCGTGGCGCAGCGCCTCGGCGATCAGCACGATCACCATGCCGACGAACAGCACGCCCATCACCCATTGCAGGCCCACGGCGCCGAGCTTGGCCAGCAACAGATACGTCACCGGCACGGCGATCGCCACGCCAACCACAACTTGCAGGACGCGCATGCGGCTTTCCCTACCCGCTGGCGGGCGCCCCACGCCACGCAAGCCACGCCGCCCGAACCAGAACCACAGCAGGCTCAAAAGCATGCCCACGCCGGCCGCCGCGAACACGATGCGGAAGTTCTGCTGTAACGGGGTCTTGGTGAAATAGCTGGCCATCCAGCCGGTAATCAACGGCGCAAGGAAAGCGCCGCAGTTGATGCCCATGTAGAACAGCGTAAAACCGCGATCACGCCGCTCATCGCCTTGCGCGTAAAGCTGCCCCACCATCGAAGAGATGTTCGGCTTGAACAAGGCATCGCCCACGATCACCATCGCCAACCCGAACAGCAAGGCATCGCGGCTGGGAATCATCAGCACGAACAAGCCCGCCGACATGACCACCGCACCGAGCAGGATCGAGCGCTGGTAGCCGATGATCTTGTCCGCGACATAGCCCCCGAACACGCCGAAGGCAAACGCCAGCGCCACGTACGCGCCAAAGATGCTGCTGGCCCAGCCCTGCCCGGTCGGATCGCCGTTATAGAACTGCGCCACCGCATACAGCGCCAACACCCAGCTGAGGCTGTAGTACGCGAAGCGCTCCCAGAACTCCGTCATGAACAGCATCCACAACGGGCGCGGGTGGCCGAACAGTTGTGGAAAGTCGGGCGCGGACTGGACGCCGGCGTCGGAGTGCTGGTTCACGCGGTTACCCCTTTGGTTTCAGATTTACGAAGATGTAACCAGCGCAACGCATTCCGTCAAATGCAACGCAGCAACCTGAGTCATTCGTCATGTGGACGAAGACGGTCATCTATTCCAAATACTTTGCACAAAGCGCTCAACTCGGCATGTTCTTGCGCATATCGCCGACGTGCTGGCGCGCTGCACCGGCTGGGACGAAATGCCAGCTTCGTTGCTTGCTGCCCATGCTGGGATTGCCTCCAGCCTACGCAAGCGGTCAGCTTCCCAATACGGTACGTACATCCAGCAACTCGGGAAAGAACTCCAGCTCCAGCGCTTTCTTCAAAAAGGCCACGCCAGAGGAACCTCCCGTTCCGCGCCGGTGTCCGATGATCCGCTCCACCGTTTTCATATGCCGAAAACGCCAGAGCTGGAAGCTCTCCTCTATGTCCACCAACTGCTCGCACATGTGATATTCCGGCCAGAACGCCGCACGCTGCTCATAAATGCGCTTGAACACCGGCAACAGACCTTCATGGCGCTGATACGGCTCAGTCCAGTCGCGCTCAACTCGCGCCGCCGGTACGGCATGGCCGCGGCGCGCGAGATAGCGCAGGAATTCGTCGTACAAACCTGGCGTTTCCAACGCTTTACGCAAGCGCGCCTGCGCTGCTGGGTCATATTCGAACACTTTGAGCATCTGTGCATTCTTGTTGCCCAAGGTGAACTCGATGATGCGGTACTGCAACGATTGAAAGCCGGACGACGAACCCAGCGCATCGCGAAATTCCAGGTACTCCGCTGGCGTCAGCGTCTCCAGCACCGCCCACTGTTCAAACAGCTGCCGCTGCACGTGCTTGACGCGCGCGAGAATCTTCAGGCACTCATTCACGTCATCGATACGCAGGTGCGCGATCGCCGAGGTCAATTCATGGATGACCAGCTTCATCCACAGCTCGGCCACCTGGTGCATCACGATGAACAGCATTTCGTCGTGATGCGGCGGCTGCGTGAGCGGCTGTTGCGCGCTAAGCAATTGATCCAGCCGCAGATAGCCGCCATAAGTGGTCCGGCCGCTCAAGTCGAGTTCGATGCCTGCCTCGAGGTCCCGCTGGTTTTCCGTCATGGCGCCCGCAAACCTGCAAAAAAATGGAATGTTAACCACTCTGGCGAACCCCCACGTACGGACTCGCATGCTGCAGTGTACCTTGCGACGCAGCAAGGCAGCCTGCTATCAATTGGCGTTTGTCTGGGTTCGAAAGGTCGCTCTGACTACACACACAGCGTGGTGACGCCCACGTAAAATAAGTCAAAGCATCCTCAGCGCGTCCGGCCCCACTGGATGGGCCGCGCCTCCCCCCGCACCGTTTTTCCCTACCCCATCCGGGAGCGAGTCGTGTCCATCGCCGCCAAGTTTGAAATCGAATACCTGCAATATCTCGATGCCGAAGGCAAGCAGGTCAGGAATGACCTGCCCGAATTCACCAAAGACCTCGACCACATGGTCGAACTGTACAAACTGATGATGTCCACCCGCGTGTTCGACGCCAAGTCGGTGGCCTTGCAACGTACCGGCAAGCTGGGCACGTATGCAAGCTGCCTGGGTCATGAAGCGTCGCACGTGGGCATCGGCAGCGCCATGAAGCCCGAAGACGTGCTCGCCGTGAGCTATCGCGAATACGGTGCACAGCTCTATCGCGGCGTACAGCCGCGCGAGGTGTACATGTACTGGGGCGGCGACGAACGCGGCAACGACTACCAGAACGAGCCCGCACGTCACGATTTCGCCTGGTCGGTGCCGATCGCCACGCAATGCCTGCATGCGGCAGGCACGGCGCTCGCCTTCAAGATCCGCAACGAAAAACGCGTAGCTGTGTGCACGATCGGCGACGGTGGTTCGTCGAAGGGCGACTTCTACGGCGCCATCAACATTGCCGGCGCGCAAAACCTGCCGCTGGTGGCGGTGATCGTCAACAACCAGTGGGCCATCTCCGTGCCGCGCAAGATCCAGTCCGGTGCGCCGACCTTGGCACAGAAAGGCATCGCCGCCGGTCTCTACTGCATCCAGGTGGACGGCAACGACATCATCGCCGTGCGCAAGGCGATGGAAGACGCCCTGGAGCGTGCGCGCAACGGTGAGGGCGGCAGCGTGCTGGAGCTGGTCACCTATCGCCTGAGCGATCACACCACCGCCGATGACGCCCGCCGCTATCGTGGCGAGCAGGAAGTGAAGGACGCCTGGGCGAAGGAGCCGATGAAGCGCCTGCGCAACTGGCTGGTCGCCAAGAAAGTGTGGGACGACAAGAAGGAAGAGGCCTGGAAGGCCGAGTGCGACGAGTGGATGGACAACGAGGTCAACGCCTACCTGCAGACCAAGACCCAGCCCGTCACGGCGATGTTCGACTACACCTTCGCCGAGGTTCCCGCAGACCTCGCCAAACAGCGGGATCTCGCACTTTCGCTCGACAAGAAGGCGCACTAAGCCATGGCACAGATCACTCTTATCGAAGCCGTCACCCAGGCTCTTGCTTACGAAATGGCCCACGACGACAGCGTCGTCGTGCTGGGCGAAGATGTTGGCGTCAACGGCGGCGTGTTTCGCGCCACCCAGGGGTTGCAGGAGAAATTCGGTCCCCTGCGCGTGCTCGACACGCCGCTGGACGAAACCACCATCGCCGGTGTCACCGTAGGTTTGGCCACAGCAGGCATGAAGCCGATCGCCGAAGCGCAGTTCGAGGGCTTCATCTATCCGATGATGGAGCAGATCGCCTGCCACGCCGCACGCATGCGCAACCGCACGCGCGGTCGCCTCACCGTGCCGGCCGTTTGGCGTGCACCGTGGGGCGGCGGTATCCGTGCGCCGGAACATCACTCCGAAGCGAACGAGCATCTGTTCACCAATATCCCCGGCCTGCGTGTGGTAATGCCTTCATCGCCCGCACGTGCCTACGGCTTGCTGCTGGCTGCAATCCGCGATCCCGATCCGGTGATGTTCTTCGAGCCGAAGCGCATCTATCGCCAGTACAAGGAAGAAGTACCGGATGACGGCGAAGCACTGCCGCTCGATGTGTGCTTCGTGCTGCGCGATGGCACCGACGTCACCATCGTGACCTGGGGCGCGCAAGTAAAGGAAGCACTGGAAGCGGCCGATGCGCTGGCCGAGGAAGGCATCAGCGCCGAAGTGATCGACGTGGCCACGCTTACGCCATTGGACTTCGACACCATCGCCGAGTCGGTGCAGAAAACCGGCCGCTGCGTGATCCTGCACGAAGCGCCCAAGACGGCTGGCTTCGGTGCGGAAATCGCCGCGCGCATTGCCGAGGAATGCATCTACGACCTGCTGGCGCCGGTGGAGCGCGTGACTGGCTGGGATACGCACATTCCGCTGTTCCGCCTGGAGATGAAATATCTGCCCAGCGTGGAGCGCGTGGTGGACGCCGCCAAGCGCGCGCTCGCCGCATCCTGACCGCATAGCGAACCGTCATTCCGCTTGCCGCGGAATGACGGCCCAAAGAACATCAAGACTGATTACGGAACCAAACATGGCCGACATCAAGACGTTCTACCTGCCGGACCTCGGCGAAGGCCTGCCCGACGCAACCATCGTCGAGTGGCACGTGAAGGAAGGCGACACCATCAAGCTCGATGCCCCATTGGTGTCGATGGAAACCGCCAAGGCCGTCGTCGACGTGCCGTCCCCCTACACTGGCAAGGTCGCCAAGCTGCACGGCGCTACCGGCGACGTGATCGATACCGGCGCCGCGCTGGCCGATTTCGAACCCGATCCCAACGCCAAGCAACGCGCGGAAGCCGAATCCACCGGCCACCATCACGGCCCCAAGAAAGCCGCCGTTGCCGAAGCGAAGAAAGTCACCGCCTCCGATGAAGGCGGCGAAATCGAAGCCAACAACGACAAGGCCGATCGCGAAGACGAAGGCACCGTGGTCGGCGCCATGGTCAGCGGCAGCCACGTGCACGTCGAGCAGGCGTCCAGCGTGGGCGGCGTGAAAGCCGTGCCGGCCGTGCGTGCGCTGGCGAAGAAGCTCAAGGTCGACATCACGCGCGTGCGCGGCACCGGCGCCGATGGCGTCGTGACCATGCAGGACGTGAAGAACGCCGCGGCCAACGGTTCCGCCGCGCTTGGCGCAGCGGCGCGTGACGTACCGGCCTCCGCCGGCCGCCATCTCGCCCCCGAACTGCCGCAGCCGGAACCGGCCCGTACGGCCGTATCGCTGGCCGGCAAGCCGGTGCGCACCGCGCCGCCGAGCGTGCAGGCCAGTGGCCAGCCGGAACAGCTCAAGGGCGTCCGCCGCAACATGGCGCGCGTGATGGCCGAAGCGCACGCCAACGTGGTACCCACCACGCTGGTCGATGATGCCGACCTGCACGCCTGGATCGGCAAGCAGGACATCACCGCGCGCCTGATCCGCGCCATCGTCGCCGCCTGCAAGGCCGTGCCGGCGCTCAACGCCTGGTTCGACGGCAAGAACCTTACCCGCACCTTGCATCCGCACGTGGACATCGGCATCGCCGTGGATACGGAAGATGGCCTGTTCGTGCCGGCATTGCGCAATGCCGACGTGCTGGACGGCGCAGGCATCCGCGCCGGCATCAAGCGCCTCCGCACGCAGGTGGAGGAGCGCACGATCCCCTCCTCGGAACTCAGCGGCTATACCATCAGCCTGTCCAACTTCGGCATGTTCGCCGGCCGCTACGCCACGCCCGTGGTAGTGCCGCCGTGCGTGTCGATCGTCGGCGCCGGCAAGCTCAGCCACGATGTGGTGGCAGTGATGGGCGGCATCGAAGTGCATCGCCGCATGCCGATCAGCCTCACGTTCGATCACCGCGCGGCAACAGGCGGCGAAGCGGCACGCTTCCTGAAGGCGCTGCTGGACGACCTGTCGCTGCCGAACTGACTTGCTGAGCCCTTCAGGAAAAGCGCCCTTCATGGGCGCTTTTCCTTTTTCACCGCCCTCAACGCTGCTTCAAAAACGCGACGACATGAGCAGCGATCGCTTCGGGCGCATCTTCGAGGCAGTAATGCCCCACTCCTTCCAGCTTGCGCACGGAAGCCTGTGGAAACACTTCGCTGAAGAGCGGCAGGAAATGTTCCGCATGCAGCGTTCGATCGGCCATGCCCCAGATCGCAAGCGCAGGCTTGGCTTTTATCGCCTGGCTGGCTGCTGCGTTGGGCTCTTCAAAACGGTGCGCATCGATGGCGAAGCCTTTGGCCCAGCCTATCGCACCGGCACATTGGTCGCGCTGATCGAAACGCGCGCCATAGGCCTGCAACCAGGTATCGCTGATCAAGGCATGGGTCTCGAATCCGTTGAGCTTCAACGTGCTCAGGATGTTGAAACCGAGCTCGCCCAGCACGGCTTCCAGGCGCCCTTCTGATTCGGCTTTCAAGATCCATTGGAACCATGGCGAAACGTGCGCGTTCGCAGTCAGCCGCTCGACAAGGCTCGCTTGTCCATATGGCGTCGGCCCATTGGTGGAAATGATGCGACGTATGCGTTCCGGATGCCGCGCAACGAGTCCCATGCCGACCGGCCCGCCGAAATCGTGCATGACCAAGGTGATATCCCGCAGATCCAACGCCAGCACAAAGCACTCGAGATTATCGATGTGGTCCTGTAGCCAATAGGTGCGTTCCTGCGGCGTGTCGCTCTTGCCAAAGCCCATGTGATCGGGAACGACGACGCGATAAGTGTCGCGCAATGCGGAGATCAGATGCCGGAACAGATAGCCCCAGGTGGGCTCGCCATGCAGGCACAGGATGACCTCGCCATGCCTTGGACCTTCATCGACATAGTGCATGGGGAAACCCGCTGCATGGGTGAAATGGGGCGCATACGGAAAGCTGCCATTGAAGCTTTCATCGGGCTGGATCACGCTTGTCTCCTATGGTTTCAAATTAAAACCTCTTGCCTTTGTAGCAACTATGGTTTTATCTTGCAACCTATACGGAGACCCGAATTCCGATGGTCAAACGCGTTTCCCATCAAGACTCGCTCTGCGGCGTCGCCCGCCCCATGGATGCCATCGGCGATGGCTGGTCGCTACTGATCGTGCGTGACGCGTTCGGTGGATCGCGCAGATTTGGCGAGTTTCAAAAAAGCCTGGGGCTGGCGAAGAACATCCTGGCAGCGCGTCTTCGCCATCTCGTAACACACGGCATCATGGAAACTGTCCTGTCTTCCGACGGTGGCGCGTACCAGGAATATGTGTTGACGGAAAAAGGCCGCGGGTTGTTTCCGTTACTCGTCGCGCTCAGGCAATGGGGCGAGGAGTTCTTTTTTGAACCAGGCGAGGTTCACGTACACCTGGTCGATCGAAAAACCGGACGCCCTGTGCCAAAACTCGAACCTCGCGCCCAGGATGGACGCGTACTAAGGCCCGCAGACACCGCCGTGCGTGTCCCACCACGATCGCAGAACCAAAAGTTGCGCTGACAACTATCGCAGCCAACGCATCGATGCGAGTTGCCATCGCAGTTTCCGTGGTGAAACCAATCACAACGTGTTCGATATAAATCACAGTGATTTGCCGCACATTGCGTGTTGCCGTCCCTATACAAACTCATATCTTGCCGTTGCAACGCAGCAGGCCAACTTCTTCACACCGGCATCCGCACACTAGCCATCGTCCCCCATGAGGAACGCGCCATGCACCACAGCAAGCTGAGCACGCTGGTACTGGATTGCCAGTGCGACGATCTTCGTGATGCGACCGCCTTCTGGAGTGCCGCCCTCGGCAAGCCGATCGCCAAAGTGAACGTGGAGGGCGACGGCAACTATGCCGAACTGGAAACAGCCGACGACGAACCGCTCATCCTGCTGCAGAAGGTCGAACATCCTAGCCGCGTGCATCTGGATATCGAAACGGATGACCAGGATGCCGAAGTTGCCCGGCTGGAAAAACTCGGCGCCAAGCGCATTGCCTATGTGCGCGGACGCTGGTGGGTGATGGAGGCACCGAGCGGACATCGCTTCTGCATCGTGCACAAGCAGCGCAAGGCATTCGGGCCGCACCTCAACCGCTGGGATTGATCGCCATATCGATCCGCAATCACTGAAATATCGGTTTGCCCCATGTTGGCCGGATTCCCGACGCACATAGACTGCTCGCGCGCCTGGTGCTCATCAAGGAATCCCCATGCATCCCCTCAAGAAGATCTTTCTTTTCGGCGCGGCGGCAATCGCATTCAGCGTATCCACTGCGCAGGCCGCTACTTCCGCACAGGAGAAGGCGCAACAGCAGTCCGATTCGGCAAACACGCCCGGCGACATGTCCGTTCCCACATGGCTGTCCGGCACGTGGACGTTGGTGCGCTGTGACAATGTCTATCCGGATGGCCGCCGCATCGAACTGTATGGACCTCATCCGCAAGGCATGTGGATGATCGACGACCATAGCCACTACATGATGCTGATTGCGCGCGCCCAGCGTAAGCCTTTTGCGACTGGCGAGAAATCAAGGGGCACGCCTGAGGAATACCGTGCCGCGTCGCTGGACGTCAACGCGCATTACGGCAGCGTAGGCATCCACGGCGACAGGATGAGCACGCATATCGATCAGGCGTCCTTTCCCAACTGGGTCGGTCGTGGTGGCACGACGGCCTATACGCTCGATGGAAACCAGCTCACCTATATCGTTGCCAAGCCCAGCAGCGGCTCCTCAGAGGGCGCGCATGGGGAGGTGGTCTGGCAGCGGCTGGATTGAAAACTCACGCGGCAACACAGGTTGGGGTGAAGCGCAGCCGAACGCTCACCTCAATCTACGCTGCATCGGCCACTTCCGCGGTCACCTGCAACGGCAAGTGCATAACCACTTCCAGGCCACCACCATCGAGGTTCCGCGCCGTCACTTCGCCGCCATGCGCCTGCATCACCCGCTGCACGATCGCCAATCCCAAGCCGTGGCCGCTGGCTTGCGCCGCATTGGTGCCACGGAAGAACGGCCGGAACAAAAGTGGCAGTTCCTCTTCCGGTACGCCTGGCCCGCGATCACGAACATGCAGCTCGGCGAACAATTCGCGGCGGTTCAAGACGATGTGCACGACGCCTTCCGACGGACTGAACTTGATCGCATTGGCGATCACGTTATCTAGCGCGCGCTCCAGCAGAATGCTGCTGCCCTGCGCGCTGGCGGGACCATCATCCGCCATCTGCAAGACGATGCCACGCGCTTCCGCATCGATGTGTGCGGCGGCAACGCGATCCTTGGCAAGCGCCACCAGATCGACCGATTCGCGCACCATGCCCGGCAAGTCGCCTTCCAGCCGCGATAGCGCCAGCATTTCCGCCGTCATGCGATCCATGCGGGAAATCTCATGCTCGGCGCGTTCGAAGTGCGCGGCAGCTTGCTCAGCATTCGCACTGTGCTGCGCCAGGTCCAGAATCAGATGCAGCCGGGCCAGCGGTGAACGCAATTCATGCGAGAGATCCTGCAGCACGCCGCGATCGTGCGCCACCAGATGTTCGATGCGCTCGGCCATGCCGTTGAAATCGCGCGCGAGCTGGCCAAGCTCGTCACGCTTGCTGCTCCAGCGCTGATCCACGCGCGTCGTAAATTCACCCGTGGCCATTTTGCGCGTCGCTGCGCGCATTGCCTCCACCGGACGCGATACGCTGCGCGCCACCCACCAGCCGATGGCGGCAATCATCAACAGCGAAAGCCCCAGCTGCACGCCCAGCAGAATCTTGCCGCGCGTCCTGGGCGGAATGCGCGAACGCGAGCTGCTTACCGCTACGAGTTGCCGTACCTGTCCGTCCGTACCCGTCACGTTCTGGACCGAAACGTAGAAACCAGGCCAGGGGTTCAGTGCGATGTCGTGGCCGGAAGACAGCCAATCCGGCAGCATGTGGCGGATCGATGGCGGCAGGCGTATGTCGCGCAACGGCTCGCCATTTTGATACAGCGTGGCGTCCACGCCCTGCTCACGCTGCTGTCTCACCCATTCATCCAGTCCGCTGGCGCCGTCCTTGTCATAAGCCTGCTCGGCGGCTTGCGCCAAGGCAGGCCAGTCGAATGCCTGCTGCATCGAGAAATTGATGAAACTGCGCGTGAGCAGGCCACCGAGCATCAGTACCAGTACATTGGCGATGCATACCGAAATCAGCAGACGCCAGAACAATGGGCTGCGAAAGGGACTGTTGAATGAACTCATGCCGGCGTCGCGCTATTGGGTAGCAATACGTAGCCCGCGCCACGTACGGAATCGATGCGCGGCGACTGCGCCGAGGCTTCCGCCAGCTTGTGGCGCAATCGGCTGACGTGTACGTCGATGCTGCGGTCGAAACGTTCCAGCTCACGCCCCAATGCCACGCGCGTGAGCGACGTCTTGTCGATCACCTCGCCGGCGCGTTGCACCAGCAACAGCAACAAGGCGAATTCGGCACCCGTTAGATTGAGTTCTTGATCGCCCGTATAGGCACGCCGCTCGCCGGGCAGCAAACGCAAGACGCCAGCGGTGAGTTCACCCACGCTTTCCACCGTGTGACGACGCAATTGCGCACGCACGCGCGCCAACAGTTCACGTGGAAGGCATGGTTTGGAAAGGTAATCGTCCGCACCCAGCTCCAGCCCCACCACGCGATCCACCGGCTCGCCGCGACCGGAAAGCATGATCACCGGCAAGCGGTATTGCGCACGCAAGTCGCGCAAAGTATCCAGGCCGCTGCGGCCCGGCATCATCACGTCGAGTATCAACAAATCCGGACGCAAGGCCGGATCGCGCAACCGCGCCAATACGCCCTCGCCATCATGCACTACCTCCACCTGCAGGCCCTCGCGCCGCAGGTATTCGGCGAGCAGCGCGCACAGCTCGCGATCGTCATCACCAATCAATATTCGGGACATCGGCCAAACCTGAAACCAGGACGTACTTACTATTGCATGACAACGCCGAACTGCCGCCAATCGCTTGCGCCGGACTGACTTTACCCTTCTTTACGCCTCGGCAAAGATCTTAAACCTGCCCCTGCTTTCCAATAGCCACAACACAATCCTCCACCCAAGCAGGAGCATGCACCATGCGCAAGTCGATCACCCTATCGCTCATTCTCTCGGCCGTACTCGGCGTGTCTTCGCTGGCCTTCGCCCAGGGCGGCCTTGGCTTCGGCCCCGGCCCGCACGGCCATCATGGCGGCGCTGAAATGGCCTTCCGCGGCTTGAATCTCACGGATGCGCAGAAGACGCAGATCAAGACGATCATGCAGCAGAGTTTCGCGTCGCTGAAGTCGCAGGGACAGGCGGTTCGCCAGCAGCGTGAAGCGTTCGAAGCACTGTCGCCGAATGCCTCCAACTACCAGTCCGCCGCGGCCAGCCTGGCCCAGGCTGAAGCCAACTTCACCAGCGCCCGCATCACCGCTCGCGCTGCGGTCACCGCGCAGATCTACAACACCGTGCTGACCAGCGCGCAGCAGAGCCAGTACGCCAGCAACAAGGCAGCATTCCAGGCGCGCAAGGCGCAGTGGCAGCAGTTCAAGGCCACGCACCCGCTGCCGTCGAAAGCCGGCTCGGCCCAGTAAGGCGCGGCAACGCATAAGAAGAATATCGGTTAGCAATTCTTAGCGGACGTTCTAGCCGATCACCTGAGCGATCGCCGCTGCACCGGCGATCGCTTTTTTATGGCCCGCGGCATCACTGCCATATGGCGGCGGCACGCTGCATTGCCACGCATTTGTTTTGCGCAGCCCGTAGCTTTCTTGGTGCTGACCACCGAGGGCAAGCTCATGCAGACGGAAGCAACCGCAGTCAGCACCGCCACTGCCACCCAGGGTTCAGGACGGATCTTCGGCCTGCTGTTTGGCCTGATCCTGTTGGCAGGCGCAGGACACGCCAGCCTGCACCTCGTCGACGATCTTTCCATCGTGCGCTCGCATTCGCCCACCCCTTGCATCCTGTTGATC
Organism: Dyella sp.; assembly: GCF_036746095.1. Classification (NCBI taxonomy): domain Bacteria; kingdom Pseudomonadati; phylum Pseudomonadota; class Gammaproteobacteria; order Lysobacterales; family Rhodanobacteraceae; genus Dyella; species Dyella sp. Next base: position 62,427 of record NZ_DAIOEU010000015.1, on the reverse strand, counting down.
CTGTTAGCAGGCGTGCTCTTCATTGCGCTCAAGGATTGGTTCTGAGCGCAACGCGCCACACACAACGAGCCGCAAACACGGCCTTGGCAATGCGCGCACATCACTGAACCGACGCAACATTTCGTTGCGGTCTGCCACGCGGTGTTCACGCCCCTCCTGCTGCCATGTGCGGGCGGATCGATAGCGATGCGCCTGCTTGCTCCCATCCACCCAATCTGCAGGCAGTCCATAGCTCTTAAGGAGATTGCCAATGCGTAACCAGTCCCATCTGTGCACATCCCTCCTCGCCACTGCAGTGATGATGGCTTTTGCCGCCGTGCCATTCTCTGTGATGGCACAACAGAGCACGTCGCCGTCATCCATGCAGCAACAGCAACCGTCGAGCACTGACCAATCGACGATGGGCCGCAGCAATGAAACGGTGCCGGGCAAGGTCGACGACGGTTGGATTACCACCAAGGTGAAGTCCGAGTTTGCGACCGCCCACGGCGTGAGGGCCAAAGATATTTCGGTAAGCACGACCGACGGCAAGGTCACCCTTACCGGCACGGCCACGACCGAGAAGGAAAAGGCGCGTGCCATCCACATCGCCAGGAAAGTCAAGGGCGTGAAGAGTGTGGACGCATCGGGCCTGACGGTGGACACCTCCAGCTCTACACCGTCGTCGAGCGGTTCTTCCAGCGGCAAGTAAACCTGCCCGGATAGCACGCACGTGAAACTCCTCCCCTGCCACGTTGCAGGGGAGGAATGCCTATTCGCCCTTTTCTTGCTCGGCCAGCAAGTCCAGCGCCGCGCGCAGATAGCGTGCGGCCTCATCGCGTTCGAGCTCGTCGGTATAATCTGGCGCCGTGGCGACGGGTTCGCCATCCAGCTCCAGCACCAGCGAGCGCGACAGGCTGTGCAAGGTTGCCGTAGCGCCACCCAGCGTTTTCAAGCGCTTTTGGACTGAACCGGCTTCCTTGGGGTCCTTGAAGGATTTGGATAGCAGCAATTCTTCACCCTCCGGCGAAAACAGGCGGAAGCGGAAGCTGCCGTCACTGTCGCGGAAGCTGGCAAAGCGCGGCGGCCTGGCAGCTTTTGCAGCCGGCTTCGAGGTGTCGCCAGCGGCACTGACCGATGACATCGCGCGCAAGCCCACGGCATTACGCAATTCGGCGAGTTTCGGTGCCGCGATCGCACGCGCCTTGCGCGCGCCTTCATGCAGGATCTCTTCGATGTTGGCGGGGCGCGCGATCAATTCTTCGTAACGCTCGCGCATCGGCGCGATATCGGCCTCAAGGCGTTCGTACAACACCTGCTTGGCTTCGCCCCAGCCGATGCCCTCTTCCAGCGTGCGGCGAAAGGCCTGGCTTTCGGCATCGGTGGCAAAGGCGCGGAAGATGGTGAATAGCGAGGAGCTTTCCGGATCTTTGGCCTCGCCCGGCATGCGCGAATCGGTGACGATGCGCATGATGGTTTCGCGTAGTTGCCTGGCGCCGCCGGCAAACAAGGGAATGGTGTTGTCGTAGCTCTTGGACATCTTGCGGCCGTCCAGACCCGGCAAGGTGGCGACCTGTTCTTCGATCACCACCTCGGGCAACACAAAGAAATCGCGGCCATAGATATGGTTGAAACGCTGCGCGATATCGCGCGCCATCTCGATGTGCTGGATCTGATCGCGCCCCACCGGCACCTGTTGCGCATCGAAGGCGAGAATGTCCGCCGCCATCAAGACCGGATACATGTACAGACCGGCCGTAATGCCCGCATCCTGGTCTTCATTCGCCTCGGTGTTCTTGTCGACGGCCGCTTTGTAGGCGTGCGCACGGTTGAGCAGGCCCTTGGCGGTCACGCAGGTCAGCAACCAGGTGAGTTCCGGAATTTCCGGAATATCCGATTGCAGGTAGAACGTCGCCTTGTCCGGATCCAGGCCGGCCGCCAGCCAGGTGGCGGCGATTTCCAGGCGCGAACGTTCGATGCGGGCCGGGTCATCGCTTTTGATCAGCGCGTGATAGTCGGCCATGAAAAAGAACGCATCGACGTCGGCACGGCGACTGGCGGCAATCGCCGGCCGGATCGCGCCGACGTAGTTGCCCAGGTGCGGCGTACCGGTGGTGGTGATGCCCGTAAGGACGCGTGTTTGCATGCGGCAATCCAAGAAAGATCGAACACCCGCGCACCTTGCGCAGGGGCTTGGCAGTTTAAGGTTTTTAATCCGGCTCGCGCATCAAGGTGGATTTGCCGAACAGCGATTCGACCAGCTCCACCGCCAGCCGCGCCGTACGATTGCGCTTGTCGTAGGCGGGATTCAATTCCACGATATCCAGCGAACCGAGGCGGCCGGTGTCGGCGATCATTTCCATGCACAGCTGCGCTTCGCGATAAGTCGGCCCGCCGCGCACGGTGGTGCCCACGCCGGGTGCGATGGATGGATCGAGAAAATCCACGTCGAAGCTCACGTGCAGATGGGTATTCTCGTCCAGGCCATCGAGTGCTTCTTCCATCGTGCGCTTGATACCGACTTCGTCGATATGGCGCATGTCGTAGATGTCCATCTTCGCCTGCCGCACCAGGCGCTTCTCGCCTTCATCCACTGAGCGGATGCCGATCTGGCGAAACACATCGGGTGTAACGGCCGGTACCTTATCGCCGATCTCCACCAGCTCGCGCGGCCCATTCCCGCACAGGCAAGCCACCGGCATGCCGTGGATGTTGCCGGAAGGCGTCACCTGCGACGTATTGAAATCGGCATGCGCATCCAGCCACAGCACGCGCAGCTTGCGGTCCTGCTCGCGGCAGTGACGCGCGACCGCGCTGATCGAACCAATGGCCAGGCAATGATCGCCGCCCAGCATGATCGGCAGGCGACCGGTCTGCAGTTCCTGGTGGATGGCGGTGTGCACGGCAAGGTTCCAGGCAATCACTTCCGGCAAATGACGGTAGCCGTTCTCCGGCGGCTGCCAGGGATTCATCGGCCCATGCAGGTTGCCCCGATCGATCACCTCGATACCGCGGCGGCGCAGTTTCTCCCCCAGTTGCGCCACGCGCAGGGCCTCAGGCCCCATCGAAGCCCCCCGATGCCCGGCGCCGATATCGGTCGGCGCGCCGACCAATGCAACCACCTGTTTTTTCATGCCACTTTGCTCGTGCATTTTTAGTGGGATGCAAGTGTAGCGGGTCAAAGCGCCACAGGCTTACGGCCCGAATAGCTGACCCGGCATTGCCGGGCAACCCTGCCAAGTGATTTTTTATTGTATCTTTTTGGATACAACTGCCATGAAGTCCATCATCAGGCAGACGGAAGAATTTGCGCGCTGGCATAAAAAACTGCAGGACGCCCAGGCACGCGCTGTCCAGGAGCACCACACATGAAAAAGAAGCTGCTCGCTTTCGATCCTTCCAAGCTGCTCGACAGCAATGAGGCCACTGCGGCTTATCTCACACAGGTACTGGCCGACGGTGATACGAATGAACTGCTTCGCGCGATTGGGCATGTCGCGAAAGCACGGGGCATGGCGCATATTGCGGAGGAAACAGGGCTCGGCCGCGAGAGCCTCTATAAAGCGCTTCGCCCAGGGGCAAACCCGCGTATTGATACCGTTCTGAAGGTCTGCCACGCCATCGGCATGCAGTTTTCCGCGCATCCGATTGCTCATGCGTGACATAAGCAATTGGTGCCGACAGTCTGACTCGAACAGACGACCTACCGCTTACAAGGCGGTTGCTCTACCAACTGAGCTATGCCGGCACTGGGCCGCACATTCTAGCAGGCTCAGCTTCAAAAACAGCCGGTGCTGTGCGACCCGATGGCCGGGTCGTGGATCCGACTGCGCCAATCGAAGTGCTTGCTGTCGGATGGAATCAGGTCCAGCCAATATTCGGGCACGGTTTCGGTGCGTTCGGTCATCTGGGCCGGGAAGCCGGCGGCGACGATTTCCTCGCGCCGCTTGCGTGCGTTGGCGGGGTCTTTGAACAGACCCAGCGAAACGGTGTTCTGGTTGTCGCCTGCACTCACGACGAAATAATCCTGGATATTGCGCGCCCCCAGTTGGCGCGCCTGCGCCAATGCTGCCGCATGATTCGGACTGGGCGGAAGATGCACCCACCAGCCGCGTGCCTGGGTAGTCTGCTCCTGGCGCGCGCGCATGCGCTGTGCTTCCGAACTGAGCGCGTTGCGGGCGATGCGCAGGTCTTCCTGCGTTGCAAACGGCCCCAATGCCATGCATTGATAACTGAGCGTGTTGGCGTTGGGGGCGGCAGCAGCCGCGGCATTGGTGCTGGCAGGTGCGGGAGTGGACGCGGCAGCCGTGGCCGGCGGCGCCACGGAAGCTGCATGTGCCACGGTGCTGGCGGGCGGTGGCAATTCGGAAAGCAGATGCAGCTTGGGCACACCCGGATCGGTGGCGAAGCTGGCATGCGTGTCGTTCTGGCCCAACAGCAGCCATGCGCCGACAGCAATATTCAGGGCGATCAGCAGAACGAACAGCAGGCGCAGCAGCATCGAACAAGTCCCCCCCTTGGATGGGCGATTTTAGGGAGATGATTGCGGTGGATGTGCGGCCGCGTACACATTGAGGCCGCGCAACACGCTATCGGGAGCCAGCTCGGCGGGAATGCCCAGCAGCGGCAGCAAGTCCTGGGCGTCGCCTCCGTCCAGCAGCAGGCGTGGCGTGGCGCTCGATTGCCTGGCGACATGGGCCGCGAAGCGTTCAACGAGGGCGGCAACCGCCTGCCAGCAGCCAGAGACCACCGCGTCGGCGGTGTTGTCGGCGATATCGCGAATGGCACCGGGACGATAGGGCTTGATGCGCGCCGTGGCGCCGAACAACGATTGCTGCATCAGCAATGGCCCCGGCGCGATCAGGCCGCCGAGATGACGACCATCCGCCGTCAGCGCATCGAGCGTCAGCGCAGTGCCGATACCGGCCAGCACACAGGGCGATGCTCCGGCTGCATGCGCCGCCGCCATGGCGAGAAAGCGGTCGACCCCCAGGCGTTGCGGTTCGGCATAGGCGATCCGCACGCCGCATGCTTCGGCTGGTGTACGCACCCATTCCACCGATTGTGCAAAAACGTCTGCGCTGATGCGTTCGATTTGCGCTTCCCGCACAGCATCCACCACCGACGCGCCGAGCACTCGCTGTGGTTTTGATTGTTCACGCCATGCTTGTGCCAAGGCAGCAGGAACATTTTCCTCCCATGCCACAGCACCGCGCGCGAGCCAGTGGCCGGCACTGACCAATGCCCATTTCAGGCGCGTATTGCCAAGATCAAGCAGCAGCCTCATGCGCGACGCACCGTGACGTCCGCGCTATCGATGCCGCACAGGCCGGCTGCCGTTTGCAATTGCAAGGCGCCGCGCGCATCGATGCCGGCGCCCACGCCGTCGAGCTCGCCCGAGGCGCTACTCACTCGCAGCGGAACGCCGCGCAAGGCATCGTATTGGGCGTATTCGTCGACAAACGCAGCAAAGCCTTCGCGTTCGAATTGCGCCAGGCCCTCCACCAGGCTGGTGATCAATGCGATGGCCACACGATTGCGATCGGGCGGCTCGCCCTGAGCCAGCGCAGCCAGATCACAGATGGGTTGCCCGGCTTGCTCGCGCAGGGCATCGGTCAGTCGCACGTTGAGGCCGATACCAACCACCGCTGCGCACGGCCCCTGATATTCGCCGCTCAGCTCGACCAGGATGCCGGCCAGCTTGCCGCTATCGGCCAGCACGTCGTTGGGCCACTTCAGGCGCGCACCGTCGATGCCGAGCGCTTGCAAGGCGCGCAGCACGATCACGCCGGTAGCCAGCGACAGCCCCGAGAGCGCCGCAAAACCCGCGTCGAAACGCTTGAGGCAGGACAGGTAGATATTCATGCCGGGCGGCGAGAGCCAGCTGCGGCCGCGCCGACCACGGCCAGCCGTCTGGGTCTCGGCCATCACCACGCTGAAATCGGCAGCTCCGCCACGCCGTTGCAACTCGCTGGAGGTGGAGTCGATCTCCCAATGGATCTCCAAGGCCCCGAGCCGGCGTGCTACCGCCACCGGCAACGCTGCGCGGATGGCCTGTTCGTCCAGCATCTGGATCGGCCACGGCAACCGATAACCGGCAGCGCCCGCCGATTCGATCGGCACGCCTCGTTGGCGCAATGCCTCGATCTGCTTCCAGATGGCGGCACGCGTGATACCTGCCTCGGCAGCCAGGCGCGAGCCGGAAAGCGCCTCCCCGGAAGCCAGGACGGCCAGGAGCTGGTGCGGCTGCATGGTCTTAGTGATCCAGGAAGAAGGCGACCGGGCAAGGCCGCAAGAAGGAAAGAAGGCGATAGCGCATGCATAAATTCTAAGCCACCGGCCACAACGGAAAGGGCACTGGCATCCTGCGAGGGTTTCTGGGACCATCGGGCGGCTAGGCTTAATGCCTTGGGGGCTTTGATCGCCATGCGCGCCACTTCATTGCTGCTCGTCTGCTTGCTCGGTCTCGCAGCTGCCGCCAACGCGGCGGCCTCGGGCGGTGCTGCGGCTGGCGGCGGCATGGGCGGAAGTTCCGGCTGCACGGCACACAGCGGCAGCAGCGAGCATGGCAGCAGCCACGATGCGTCGTCTGCTTCCTCCTCGCGCGGGGATGCACTGAACGTGCCCCGCAGCGGAGGTTCGTCCTCTTCATCGTCGTCCAACAGCCACTCCAATAATTCCAGCAGCAACATGGACGAGAGCCCCACGCGCTTGAGCAACGGCGAATCCTCGCCCGATGGCTCCTCGCGCAGCTCTTCCGGGCTCAGCTGGCAGTCGCTGCTGCCCGGTTCGATCCAGTAAGCGCCTCCGCGCAAACCATCCGGCGAATCAAGTCGGCGGCAGCGCCACGCTGAAGCGCGCGCCGCCGAATTCCGGCGAACGATCCACCGTCAGCTCGCCGTTGTAGGCACGCACGATGTCCTGCACGATGGACAGGCCAATGCCATGGCCTTTGACGCGCTCATCGCCGCGCACGCCGCGTTGCAGGATCTTCTCGAGCATGTCCTCTTCGATACCGGGGCCATCGTCTTCCACGCTGAGCAACAGGCCCGGCCGCGGGCGCCCCGGCTGGCGTTGCGTCTTCACCACCAGCAATACGTGGTGGCCGGCCCATTTGAAGGCGTTCTCCAGCAGATTGCCCATCAGCTCCAGCAGGTCGCCCTGCTCGCCATAGAAGGCCGCGCCGTCCTCGATGTCGAATTCGCACAGCACGTTCTTGGCGGCATAGACCTTTTCCAGGCTTTGCACCAGGTCTTCGGCACGGCCTGCAATCGGCACCGCGGCAGCTGCAAACGTCTGGCGTCCGGTCGTCGCTGCACGTGCCAGCTGGTAGGCGACCAGTTCGTCCATGCGGCGCACCTGGTCCAGCACCGGTGCGCGCACGGTGGGTGGCAATTCACTGGCTTCCACCTGCGAGCGAATGACCGCCAGTGGCGTCTTCAAGCTATGCGCCAGGTCGGCCAGCGTGTTGCGATAGCGCGTACGCTGCTCGCGCTCGCTATCGATGAACGCATTGATGCGCCCGGTAAGGCCGGTGAGTTCGGCCGGATATTGGCTGTCCAGATGATCGCTCTGCCCGCGCTCGACCCGGCTCATGTCGCTGGCGACCTTGCGCAACGGCGTAAGGCTCCAGCGCAGCAGCAACAGCTGCAGCACGATCAACATCACCCCCAGCGTGGCCAGCCAGCCGACCAGGCTGCGCCGGTAGACGGTGGTGTTGCTTTCCAGTTCGGCTTCGGTTTGCGCCACCGTAAAGGTGAGATGCACCGGTGGACGCTCCGGTGCGCCGGCTGCAACCGGCACATCCAGCGCTACGCCGAAGCTGTAGTAGTAAAGCCGCCCGAGTTCCGTATCCACCGGGCCGATGAATTGCTGCTGCCCCGGTTGCAACGGATGCAGAAAACTGAAATCGCGCTGCAAGGCGGATGACGATTCCCAATGGAAGCCGTGATCGCCCATCACCACGGCATACAGGCCGGAGCCAGGGCGGGAGAACATCGGGTCCGGCGGCGTATCGGGCATCAATGGCGTGCCATCGCGCCGCGGATCGGTGCCGGCGATGTAGGTGATTACATAATCGTGCAGGCGGGCCTGCAGCTTGTTGAGTTCGCTGGCGGCGTAGGTGCGCGACAAGGTCCAGCCGACGGCGCCCAGGAAGGCAGCCAGCACGAGGCCGGTGGTAAGCGCCGCTCGCGCCGCCAGCGAGAACGGGCGGCGCTCGGCTGCATCATTCGTCTTCGCTGCGAGGAATGGCAAAGCGATACCCGCGTCCACGCACCGTCTCGATCGGCTTCAACGTCCCTTCCGGATCCAGTTTCCTGCGCAGGCGGCCGATGAAAACCTCAAGCACATTCGAATCGCGATCGAAATCCTGTTGATAGATGTGTTCGGTGAGGTCGGCCTTCGACACCAGTTCGCCGGCGTGCAGCATCAGGTATTCGAGCACCTTGTATTCATAGCTGGTGAGGTCCACCGGCTTGCCTTCCACCATTACCGTCTGCGCGGTGGTGTCCAGCTTGATCGGCCCACAGGCCAGCACCGGCTTGGACCAGCCGCTGGCACGGCGCACCAGCGCATTGATGCGCGCCAGCAGCTCTTCGACGTGGAACGGCTTGACCAGGTAATCGTCGGCGCCATGCTTCAGGCCTTCCACCTTGTCCTGCCAACTGCCGCGTGCGGTGAGAATCAGGATGGGATAGCGCTGGCCGGCTTCGCGCAGCGACTTGACCAGGTCCATACCCGACATCTTGGGCAACCCTAAGTCGATGATCGCCAGATCGAACGGCACCTCGCGGCCCAGGTACATGCCCTCTTCGCCGTCCTGTGCGGTATCCACGGCAAACCCGTCTCGTTTGAGTCGAGCCGCCAGCGTCTCGCGCAGCGGCGCTTCGTCTTCGACCAGGAGGATGCGCATCAGTGTTTCTCCTTCTTGCTCCCGCCGTTGGGAGACTTCTTGGGGGATTGTGCCGCAGGCGGCACGCGGGTGGCATCAGCAGGCACGGCGATGACGCGCACATGCCCTTCGGGCGTAAGCACCTTGATGCGGTACTCCACCCGGCGCCCGATATGGCGCGGCTCGGCCGACAACACCTTGCCGCCGACCCGTTGCTGTACTTGCGTAACGGCCTGATCCAGGCTCATGCCGCCTTGTGGTGGCGATGACTGGGCGACAGCCGAACCGGCCATCAACAGCCCGGCTGCAGCCATCCAAGCGAGTTGCTTCAAAGCCATATTCCCTTAAGTTGCGCGCCGGGAGGGGTCCGGCCGACGGGACATACTGCTCAACCCGGGCTGAATAATGACCGGACGGCTGAACGAACCTCGCCGCCGCCTTTATGCCGCCGCCAGCATCGGCGCCATCGCCTGCTCGAGCAGCGCCCAACCCGCCCCTTCCCGATGCGCCCCTTCGCTCAAGACGCGCCGGAAACCACGCGCGCCCGGCTCGCCCTGATACAACCCCAGGATGTGGCGGCTGATGTGCTTGAGCGCCGTGCCCCGCGCCAGCTCCGCCTCCACATAAGGCCGCATGTGTTGCAGCACGCTTTCACGCGTGGGCAGCGGCACGCCATACAGTGCTTGCTCGACCCGGGCAAGCACGTAGGGATCGTGATACGCCGCGCGCCCCAGCATCACCCCATCCACGTGCGCGAGATGCTCGCGCACTGCATCCACCGCAGTGATGCCGCCATTGATCACCACCACCAGCTGCGGGAACTCGCGCTTCAGTCGATACACGCGCTGGTAATCCAGCGGCGGAATCTCCCGGTTCTCCTTCGGCGAAAGTCCTTGCAACCACGCCTTGCGCGCATGCACCACCAGCACTTCCACGCCGGCTTGCAGCATGGTTTCGGTGAAGTGCTGCAGATCCGCGTACTCGTCCTGCTCATCCACGCCGATGCGGCATTTCACCGTCACCGGCACCGATACGGCATCGCGCATCGCCGTCACGCAGTCGCCCACCAGCACCGGCTCGCGCATCAGGCATGCTCCGAAGCGCCCGGACTGCACGCGATCGGAAGGGCAGCCCACGTTGAGATTGATTTCGTCATAACCGGCGTCCGCACCATGGCGCGCGGCTTCCGCCAGCTCGTGCGGATCGCTGCCACCTAGTTGCAACGCCACAGGATGTTCCTGCTGGCTGTGCTCAAGCAGCCGTAACTGCTTGCCGCGCACCAGCGCCGCGCTGGTGACCATTTCGGTATACAGCCGGGCGTTGGGAGAAAGCAGGCGGTGGAAGTACCGACAGTGCCTGTCTGTCCAGTCCATCATGGGCGCTACGGACAGGCGCCAGTCGTTGGAGTTGATGCTGTGCATGCCCATGATTCTACCTGCAAGGCAAGCCACAGGCCTTTTCAGCCACGCTCGCTACGTAAGTTCGAGAATCGAACTGATGACAAAGTCGGGGCTGCTCATCCTGATGTCCTGGCCATAGTTATAACCATAGTGCACAGCCGCGACAGCCATGCCGGCCGACCTAGCGGCATCAACATCGTTGATGGAATCACCAACTACCAAGCAATCCCTCGGAACAAGCGCCAGTTTCCTGGCGGTGTGCCACAACGGCATAGGATCCGGCTTTTTCACAGGGAGATCGTCGCCACCTACCCACGCACTAAAGAAACTGCCGATCTGAAGATGATCGAGCAAAGGCTTTATTAAATGCGAGGGCCGGTTGGAGCAAATGGCCAGACGGTAGCCTCGGGCAACGAGTGCTGGCAATGCTTCCAACACATCATGGAAAAGCCTGGAGCGTGAGGTGAACTCTTCGCCGAAGTGCTGCATGAACAGCGCCAGCGCGCGTTCGTGCTCATGCATCGCATCCATTCCGGCAAAGCGTAACGCGCGCTCGACAAGCTTGCTCGCTCCGTTGCCCAACCAGTCTCTGACGCGGATTTCTCCCGCCGGAGCATGCCCCAAATCAACAAGTGTCCGGTCTATGGCAACGGCGAGATCGGGCACAGTGTCGACCAGGGTTCCGTCGAGGTCGAAGATGATGCCTTTGTAGCGAATGGGATTGGCAAGACGAGCAGCGTATTCAGAAGAAGACACGCGCAATTCCCCAGCAATGGCTCGGGCAAATTGACCCGGCGACGACGGATGATTATCCAGGGACATATGGCGATGGGATGGCCAATATCTGCACTAGGGATGCTCTGATTTAAGGCATCACAAACCTCCGGCCCAGTGCCAAGCGTTCGCGCCCGCTGCATTCCATAGCGCTGCAGTCTGCAGTTTGAGGCGGGTGGGTCCACGCAACTTTGGATTCCAGAACTGCGGTGCATCGAAGGCGGACATCCATGATGGTCCACGATGCACACGTAGCCGTAGGTGCCTTTGACGGCTTCGACCTAGCCGTGCGGTTGCAGCACCATCACCGCGGCATGGTCAGAAATAGTCGCTGGCCATGCTGCGCGCCAGCTTTTATCTCGGCCGGCCGGTCAGCCATCAGGTACCGGGACAGGGGCGTGACGCAAACCGGCACCGCCCCGCATCCTCTTGTCTCCCCTGCCCCAGGCCCCATGTGAGAAAGCCGTTAACGCGAAAACCGGGCAAATGACGTAACCTACGCCACTTGTCCCGTGGCAAACACGGCACTCGCAAGGCAACGGCCCTGCCTCTCCCCGCGAGTTATCCGCTGTCCATGCAGCGCTTTCCCCTGTTCCACAACCCGAGAAGATAATCACCATGGTGGCTTTGGCGACCGAGCAAGTAATCGACGTCCATCACTGGAACGGCAGCCTTTTCAGCTTCCGCACGACGCGCGATCCGGGCTTCCGCTTCGACAGCGGCCAGTTCGTGATGATCGGCCTGCACGTGGACGGACGCCCGCTGATGCGCGCCTATTCCATCGCCAGCGCGAGTTGGGAAGAGCACCTGGAGTTCTTCTCGATCAAGGTGGAGAACGGTCCACTCACCTCGCGCCTGCAACACCTCAAACCGGGCGACAGCATCACGGTAAGCCGCAAGCCTACCGGCACGCTGGTGCTGACCGATCTCAAACCCGGCAAGCACCTGTATCTGCTGGGCACGGGCACGGGGCTAGCGCCGTTCATGAGCATCATCCGCGACCCGGAAACCTACGAGCGTTTCGATAAAGTCGTGTTGGCCCACGGCGTGCGCAACATCGACGACCTGGCCTATTCGAACTACCTGCAGAACGAACTGCCGCAGCACGAATACCTCGGCGAGCTGGTGCGCGAAAAGCTGATCTACTACCCCACAGTCACGCGCGAACCGTTCCGCAACCGTGGCCGCATTACCGACAACATCGTCGATGGCGCGATGGCGTCGGCAATTGGCTTGCCGACGCTCAATCCGGACACGGACCGCGTGATGCTTTGCGGCAGCCCGGCGATGCTGGACGATCTGTGTGCGTTGCTGGATGCGCGTGGATTCCAGGCATCGCCGCGTACGCGCGAGCCGGGGGATTACGTGATCGAGCGGGCGTTTGTCGAGAAGTAATCAAAGACGAAAATGCACGGCGACCCTTCCGGACGTCATTCCCGCGAAAGTGGGAATCCATCTTCGCTTTTCCGCAGCAGAGCAAATGGATTCCCGCTTTCGCGGGAATGACGGCTGTGAGGAGTCATGAAGATCACTCGCGCACGCGGCCTTTGCCTTCGTTATCCCAATAACCAAACACCTTTCGCGCAATCAGCTTGTAAAGCCGCTTGCCTGTCGCACGCCACACGCGCGAATGCGGCGCGGGCGTATTCAATATCGCCCACTGACGTGCGGTGAGTGCATGCGCGCAATAGGTGCGTTTGTGTTTGAGCAGATGACGCAAATCTTCACGCGCCAATAAACGAAACAGACGACCGCGCCTGCCGCGCGTCCAGGCAATCTGGAAGTCGACCAGCGCGGGGCGCCCATCGTCGCGCACCAGCCAATTGGGCTCTTTCGCCAGGTCGTTATGCACGATGCCGCGCCGATGCAGTTGCGCCAGCAGGCGCAGCGCATCGCGGTAATAGGCCGGATCACGCGGCTGCGCGTGTTGCATCGGGCGCCCGGCAATATAGCTGCGCAACAACTCGCGGCCGCTCCATCCCAGCAGCGCCGGCACGCCATCAAGGCCTTCCAGCTTGGCCAGCGCACGTGCTTCGCGCGCGGCGGCGCGATATGCAAACGCGCGTGCCCACCATCTCGCCGCACGAATATCGCGACGAACGCACGGCACGCCGTCGCGCCGGACGATCTCGATGCGCCCCAGTTCGTCGGCTTTCAGCAGAATGGGGTGGTCTGTCACGTATGTACCGATGAGAAACTTCGCTAAGGTTGTGGATACCCTGGTCGTCATTCCGGCGAACGCCGGAATCCAGTTAAATACGTCGTGCGCAGCACACAAAAACCTTTATGAAGTGTACTGCGCACGTCATTCTAGACTGGATTCCGGCGTTCGCCGGAATGACGCCAGGCTTCGAGATAGCGCCGACATACTCGAGGCAGTTCCATTCAAGGACCACCGCATGCTCTTCATGGACATCGCCCTCTACGCCCTCGCCATCGCCCTGATCATCGGCGGCCTGATCGGCACCGTGCTGCCCACGCTGCCGGGCATCCCGATGATCTTCGGCGGCATCTGGCTGGCCGCGGCGCTGGACGGCTATCAGCACCTCGGCGTTGCCTGGGTGATCGTTCTGGGCGTATTGGCTGCCATCGGCGTGGCGGTGGATTTCATCTCGGCCTCGCTGGGCGCCAAACGCGTGGGAGCAAGTTCGCTCGCTATTTGGGGCGCCTCCATCGGTACCTTCGTCGGCATGTTCTTCGGCATCCCTGGACTGGTGCTCGGTCCCTTCGTCGGCGCCCTCATCGGCGAACTCATTTCCAGCAAAAGCGTGCTGCGCTCCGCCCACGTCAGCATCGGCACCTGGCTTGGGCTCTTGTTCGGCACGCTGGTAAAGCTGGTGCTGTCGGTGGTGATGGTGGCGCTGGCGGTGGGCGTGTGGCTGTTCAACCTGTGACAGGTGGGGCATGCACGGCGCGTGCGATGTCGCATAAGCTCGCCGTTCCAACTCCACAGGGATATTCGTCATGCTGAAACGTCTCGCCTTGGCCGCGGCGATCGCCGTGGCTGCTACCGGCACGGCTTACGCGCAAGGCACCTCCCCGTCTTCCTGGGTCGAGCGCAGCAATCAGGACGCGCAGGCCCTGCTCACCGTCCAGGCGCAGTTCAATCCCGAGAACGCCACGCAGATCGGCCTGCCGGGTTATGACGACAAAGTCAGCGACCTGAAGCCCGGCACCGATGAGCGCCAGATCGCCGCCCTGAAAGCGGCACAGAGCAAGCTCGAAGCCATGCTGGCTGCCGAGCACGACCCCAATGTGCGCCAGGATCTGCAAATCATGGCCAAGGCGGCGGCGCTGAACATCGAAGGCATCCAGCTCAACGACAAATACCTGCTGCCTTACGTGGATGTGGGCCAGCTGTTCTTCGGCGGCGAGTTCTACCTGCTGAAGGACGACGTGGATCCCAAGCGCCGAGCCTATGCAGTGAAACGCCTGCAATGCTACGTCGGCAAGGCACCCGGCTGCACGCCCTTGACGCAACTGGCCGAGGCAAGAACCACCGAGCGCCTCTCCGACTCGCACCTGCTCGGCCCCTACAAAGGCAACGTGGACCAGCAGCTCGCCAACACGCAACGTTATGCGAAGGGCATTCGCGATTTGTTCGTGAAATACAAGCTGGACGATGCCGACGGCAAGGCCGCACTCGATGCGATGGACGCACAGCTGAAGGATTACGATGCATGGGTACGCAAAACGATCGTGCCGCACGAGCGTACCGACTTCCGCGAGCCTGAGCCGCTGTACGCCTATAACCTCAAGGCAACCGGCATCGACATACCAGCCGACGACCTGATCAAGCAGGCGCAACTCGAATTCATGGAAGTGCAGCAGGCCATGGCGGTGATGGCGCCGGTGGTAGCCAAGCAGGAAGACATTCAAGCTTCTGACTATCGCGACGTGTTGAAAGCGCTGAAGCAGCAGCAGCTCGGCAAGAACGACGTAGAACCCTGGTATCACCAGGTTATCGCCAGGATCGAGGACACCATCCGCCGCGAACACATCGTCACGCTGCCCAAGCGCGAGATGCAGATGCGCGTGGCTTCGGAAGCGGAAGCGGCTTCCACGCCCGCGCCGCACATGGACCCGCCGCCACTCATCAACAACCACGGCGAGCGCGGCACCTTCGTGTTGACCATGGGAAATCCGGCAACCGGCAACTCGTCCAAAAACAGCGACAGCTCCGACGCCTACGACGACTTCACCTTCAAAGCGGCCGCCTGGACCCTCACCGCGCACGAAGGCCGCCCGGGGCATGAGCTGCAGTACTCGGCGATGGTGGAACGCGGCGTATCGCTGGCGCGCAGCCTGTTCGCCTTCAACAGCGTCAACGTGGAAGGCTGGGCGCTGTATTCCGAAGCGGAAATGTTGCCGTACGAACCACCGGCCGGCCAGTTCGTCACGCTGCAATTGCGTTTGATGCGCGCAGCACGTGCGTTCCTCGATCCCATGTTGAATCTTGGCCTGATCAGCAAGGAACGCGCGCATGACGTATTGCGCCATGACGTGGGCCTGTCCGAAGCGATGACACGCGAAGAACTGGATCGCTACACCTTCAACAGCCCCGGCCAGGCCACGGCGTATTTCTACGGTTACATGCGCCTGCAGCAGTTGCGCTTGCAGACCGAGCTGGCGCTGGGCAAACAGTTCAACCACCAAGCCTTCAACGATTTCATCATCGGCCAGGGCTTGCTGCCGCCGGATCAGCTCGCCGAAGCGGTGCGGACGCAATTTATTCCGTCGCAGAAGAAGTGATGCTTCGGCCCGGGGACAACTCACGCGTAAAACTGTGGCGACGCTCACATCTCCGCATTTGTGAAGATCGTCATCACATAAACTCAACGGTTCATCAAGCTATCTTTCTGGAAGATAGCTGTCACGGGTATCGCCTCCCCGATATCCGTTAATCCTGCAGCCCCGCACCCCCGCGGGGTTTTTTTTGCGCCCAGAAAAGGCATGAAAAAAGCTCCCCCGCCTGCGACGGGGGAGCCGGTGTGATGGGAACTCAATACTTCAGGGTTACGCTGCTGGACGTGGTGGAGACGTTGTAGCTGCATTGCGGCGAAGCCGAGCCGACCGGATAGTCCGCACCCCATGGCGTACTGGAAATCTTGGTGAAGGCGGTGTTGTAGACCGCGATGCTTGAGTACGTAAGCGGCGAACTGGCAGGCAACTGGTTACAGCTGCTGACTCCGTAGACCTCCATCACGCCGCCGAACACCCACCGCAGGTTGCCATAGGGGCTGGTGGTAAGCGTGGTGCTCTTGCCGGTGGTGACGTCCTTGGAGGTGATCGTCCAGGTGCCGCAGCTGTTGGCGGCCTTGCACTGGGTGGTGCCCAGGATGGTGTCGCCCACATTCACGTTGATCGGACCGCTGTAGTAGGTCGTACCACTGACGCAACAGTTCCAGCTGGACAGCGTCCACACCGTGCCGCTGAACGCGTCATAGCCAAGCACCGGCTGCAGGATGCTTTCCACCGTCGGCAACTGTTCCAGGCCCGGGAAAAAGTAATCGGTCTGTCCGGACTGGTTGGTCGGCGTGCTCGGCACTTTCCAGGTCGCTACCAGCTTGCCGATGTTCACCGGGCTGTCGTAGTTCGCATCTTCCACCCAGCCATTGATGGCGGGTTTGCGCACCGCCGAGATGGGCGGCAACGAGAAGCTGCCGTTCGCTTCCACGCGCGTACCGTCGAACCGGTAGTGCGCCTGCGTACAGGCCATCGGTTTGCGCAGCATGCCATTGGCCGATTCGATGCTGCCGTCGGCATGCAGCGTTTCGCCTTCCGCTATGCGTTGCACGCACGATGGCGCGAAGAAGCCGTTCGGCGTCACCACGTAATCGGTCGGCACGCCTTGGGGCCGTGCGTTGGCGGCGAACTCGCTGATCGCCTTGGGCGTAAACGATTGACTGGCGTTGTCCGCGGCAAACGACATGCCGCATGCGCCGAAGACCGTCATTGCAATGAGCGCGCATGCGCTCTTCCACGATATCCGCGATTGATTAACCGGTTTCATGACACGCGTCTCTCCTCTTTAAGAAAAAAATGAGCGAACGCGTTCCTTCGCAAACGAAGGGTTTTTTCACCGCTCGAGGTGAAGCACGAAACACAAGAATCCCCGAAAGGGTACCCGGACCGTCCCTGTCGCCCTGGCGGGCAGGGCCGGGGCACTCTCGCGGCGAGGATGTGCAACATGGGTGAAGAAAACGCCGGCTTTCACGCGATTTAGACGAGTAACCGCTCAAAAGCTGAAGGGCAGCACAAATCTCAGGGCGGCGGATACCTCTCCGTCCATGTCTCCGAGCTGTCGCAAATCTATAGGGGCACGGACGCCATCCTTTCTCTCGTCGCTCCGACTGGCTGGAAGTCCAACAGCCAGCATGCGAGCCGTTCACGCCATAGGGACGCCTATTGCACAAACCCAAAAAGCAGGCATACGCTGAAGCCGCATCCACACGATCCCCCCGTGTCCCCACACGGCGTGGCGGGTGCCACAACCACATCGTCGTCAGGAGGTCGTCTTATGTCGTCCGCAGGCCTGGCAGTCGTTCGTCGTGCGCATCATCCAGACATGGTGCGCGTGGCTGCGCTCAGCGCAGCCATTACCCTCAACCTTGCCGCACTGGTCTTCGCACTGCGTCCGTTGGCGCCGCAGACTGCCGAAGTGTTCAAAGCCCCGCCGCCCACGTTCGTGGACGTCATCGCCCGGCCACCGCCGCCGCCTCCACCACCACCCATCGTATTGAAGGCTTTGCCCAAACCCGTGCCGGTGACGACGCCGGTGCACGTACCGGTGGTGCGGCATGAATCTCCACCCGTGGTCGACACGCCACCCATTACCGAACCCTCGCACAATGCCGTGCCGGCAACACCGCCAGTGGTGGCATCGCCACCCGCCATCGCGCCGGGCGTGGTCTCGCTCGCCTATCGCTCCTCACCGTTGCGCTTTCCCACACAAGCCTTGCGCTTGCACATGCAGGGTACGGTATTGCTACGCGTGCTGGTGGATGAAAACGGCAAGCCGATCGACGTAATCGTCGACCACGGCAGCGGTTATCCGCTATTGGATAAAAGCGCACGCGAACAAGTGCTGGCGAGTTGGCGGTTCCAGCCGGCGGTGATGGATGGCCATGCGGTCAAGGCGTGGGCGCAGGTGCCGGTCAGTTTCGTGTTGCAGGACATGTAAGAGACAGGGTTGGGGAGTAGGGAATGGTCAAGGGCGAACTGCGGCGTGTGCCGCGGCATTGCGCTTGCTGTTCCCTATTCCCCTTGCTTACCGATGCGTCCCGGTCAACGTGGCACCGGCGTCACCGCCGGCTTGCGTGCCAGGTGCACGATCGTCCATACCAGGCCGAACAACAGCAGCGCCGGCAGCAAGACCGGCAACAGCGACAAGGCGATCACCGGCAACACAAGCAGCATCACCACGCCGCTGATCACGATGCCAAGCGCGCCGGCAAGCAGGCTGAACAAGCCGCCGATCAAACCAAAGGTGAGCTTGAAGGCCAGGCCAACCAGCGAGCCTACCAACCACAGTCCGCCTATCACCAGAAAGATTGCCATCAGTTCGATCATGTCCGTTCCTCCGACGTCGGTACGCGTTCGATGCACGACGTCCGACAAAGGTTTAAGGAATTGTCCGCAAACATGCACAACCTGCGATCGTGACTTGAGCAACGAAACTATAGGAGGCCGCACACGCGGTTCCATGCCTCGGAAGTCATGCTCGCTCCAGCCTTACGACCATTTAACGGCGTGCATGCTCCACTTCCAGACATCTGCGGTCTGCTTACGAGTCCCATGCGTACATACCGAAATAGTCTTAAAAACTTGCGCGATATTGCACTTGCGTATTCGCTGGAAAAGAGTCCGGACCTAGCTTCGCTGTCACGCGAACTGGGCGGTATTGTGCATCGCGATGCGCGGGCGCTGGCCGCCGGCCTGTCCGATTTGCGAACGCACAACCGTGGTTTCGAACGCTGGATGCTGGCCCGCCGCGGCCATCCCGGCGTGAGTGTGCTGGTGATGGCATGGCCGCCCGGCTATAGCTTGCCGTCGCACGATCACGCGGGTTTGTGGGGCATTGAGATGAGCCTGTACGGCGCCCTCGAAGTGGAGTCGTGGACGCGAGCGTCCACCTCCGAACCGTGGCAGTTGCGCGGACGCGACTGGCTCGGTCCCGGCGATGCGACCTGGTTCGATGCGGATCCGCCATACATGCATCGCTGTCGCAATCTTTCGCGGCAGGAAACGGCGTTGACCTTGCACGTGTATGGCGGCGACCTCGAGGATTACGCCACTTACGAGCAGGTCGGGGCAGAGCCGTACTGGCTGAGCTTGCCCCAACGCGCTCGCATCGCCGGCCCGCTTCGCGCCTGATATCAACCTAAAGCCCGATCATCGTTTCAAGGAGTGACATGTTTCGACGCGTCGCCATCATTGGCGGCGGCGCCGCGGGAGCCATACTGCTCAGCGAACTGCTGGAGCGCCCCACGCCGCAGCCTCTGCATCTGGATTGGTACACCGGCGGCGGCACGCCAGGTCGTGGCATTGCCTATGGCACGCGTTCGGTACGACACCTGTTGAACGTGCGCGCCGCATCCATGGGCATGTTCGCCAGCCGCCCCAACGGCTTCCTGGAATACATGCAGAAGCGCGACCCCGAAATTTCCGGCACCGACTTCCTGCCGCGCTGCTGGTACGGCGAATATTTGGAAGGCGAAACGGCGAACGCACTGGCGCGCGCCAAAAGCCAGGGCCATGACGTGCGCATCGTGCCATACGCCGTGGAGGCGATGGTGCCCGAAAACGATGGCGTCACCATTTTCCAGGGCGAAACCACCACGCGTGTGGAAGCGGCCGTGCTTGCGCTCGGCACGCTGCCGCCGCGTCCGCTTCCCAACGTGGATGACGCGGTGTTGGCGAGCGGACGCTATGTGACGCAACCCTGGCCGATGCTGGCCGAAGCCAAGCCGGATACGCAGGCCTATCACGTCGCCGTGGTTGGCCTCGGGCTCACCGCGGTGGATGTGATCATCGAACTGGCCGCGCTGTGGCCCAACGCGCGCTTCACCGCCATCTCCCGCCATGGCGTAATGCCGGAAGTACATCAGGCCAATGCCTCGCTGCCGTTCGAGGATAGCGAGGAGCTGATCGAAACCATGCGCGATGCCCCGGACATCCGCACCTGGATGCGTCTGTTGCGCGAAGCCATCGAGCATACCGACGACTGGCGCCGCGTGATCGACAGCCTGCGCCCGCATACGCCCGCACTGTGGCAACTGCTGCCGCAAGCAGACCGCGCGCGTTTCCTGCGTCACGCACGCTGGGCATGGGAGCGCGCACGCCATCGCCTGCCGCAAGAAGCGGCGCAATCCATCGCCGAGCTGGAGCAACAAGGCCGCCTGCAACGGCTGCGTGGCCGTCTGCACGGCGCGACGCTTGCCGAACGCGGCCCGCAACTGGCGTACATGCCCCAAAGCGAACACCAGGCGCGCACGCTCGATGTGGATCTGATCGTGCAAAGCGTCGGCCTGGACAACGACATCCGCGGCACGCAACACACGTTGCTGCAGCAACTGCTTACCAACGGCCACATCCGCCCCGATCCGTTTGGCTTGGGGATACAGGCCGCGCCCGACGGCCGCCTTCTGCACGACAACAGTGCATGGCCGCGCTTGTATGCGATCGGCAGCATGCTGCGCGGCACGTTATGGGAATCCACCGCGATGCCGGAGATACGGCAGCAGGCGCGGCAGCTGGCCGACCGCTGGCTGGCGGAGTGATACGTCCCTCCATGACGGCACGGGGGTGACGGGGGCAGCAGAGTACCGATGCCCCACCCGTCATGCTCTACTTCCCGCCATGACGCTCTCAGCACTGGTCCCGCTGCTCGCCTTCCTGCTGCATGCCGCCGGCATCCTCGCCGCCATGCACGCAGTGATGAATACGCGCACGCCGCAAGGCGCGTTCGCCTGGGCACTCGGGTTATCGCTGCTCCCTTACTTCACCTTGCTGCCGTACCTCTATCTCGGCCGCAGCCATTTCCAGGGTTACGTCACGCTGCACCGCGTGCACCGCCAGCGTCTTTCGCAGGCAGCACAACGCGGCGAACGCAAGGAGATCCCGCCATCGTGCGACCGCTACAGCGCGCTGGTGCAAATGATGCACGGCACGTTTCATCCCGGCCAGCAATTGAAGTTGCTGATCGATGGCGAGGCGACGTTCGAGGCGATTTTCCAGGCCATGGCGCGCGCGGAGAACTGCATCCTGGTGCAGTTCTTTATTTTTCATGACGACGCCCTCGGCCAGCGCATGCAGCAGGTGTTGCTGGAACGGGCCGCGGCCGGCGTGCGCGTGTTCGTGTTGTTCGATGGCATCGGCAGCCACGCCCTGCCCCGCCACTACGTCGACACCCTACGCAACGGCGGCGTGGCCATCCATTCGTTCGCGACGCGGCGGCGCCCCAATCGCTTCCAGCTCAACTTCCGCAACCATCGCAAGATCGTCGTGGTGGATGGCGGGGTCGGTTTTCTCGGCGGACTCAACGTGGGCGATGAGTACCTTGGCCTCAAGCCGCCGCTCGCGCCATGGCGCGACACCCACCTGCAACTGGCCGGTCCGGCAGTGGCCGACCTGCAACGCAGCTTTGCGGTGGATTGGCATTGGGTCACCGGCGAATTGCCGCCCCTGCTGCCGGCAACACCGGCGGAGGGCGGCGCGCATACGCTGATCGCCGCCTCCGGACCGGCCGATCCGCAGGAAAGCTGCTCGCTGTTCTTTACCGTCGCGATCAACGCCGCCTGCAAGCGGCTGTGGCTCAGCACGCCGTACTTCGTGCCTGACCAGGCAGTGCTGTCGGCACTGCGACTGGCAGTGATGCGCGGGGTGGACGTGCGCGTGCTGCTGCCTTCGCGCCCGGATCACCACACCGTGTTTCTCGCCTCCATCCTGCATGCGCATGATGCGATCGACGCCGGTATTCGCATCTATCGCTATCAACCCGGCTTCATGCATCAAAAAGTGCTGCTGATCGACGACGACACCGCCTGCGTCAGCAGCATGAACCTGGACAACCGCTCGTTCCGGCTCAACTTCGAGATCGGTGCGTTGAACGTCGATCGCGCGTTTGCCGAAGAGGTGGAACGGATGTTCGTGGCGGACTTCGCCAGGTCGGTGGAAATCACGCGCGACGAATATCGCCAGTCGGCTTATCTGCGGAAGCTCGCCATGCACGTGGCGCGGCTGTTTGATCCGATCCTGTAGGAAGCGTTTGCACACACGCAACCATTCCAAATCGTCATTCCGGCGAAGGTGGAATCCGGTCAAAATATGGTGTGCGCAAGCACACTGCATAAAAACGTTTCGAGCGCTTCGCGCGGCGTATGTGTACTGGATTCCGGCCTTCGCCGGAATGACGACAACAGGCATCAAGGTGCGGGAGAACCTTCAATCGCCACGCAACGCACCGCGCCAGTCACCGCCGCGCAACAGCCACCCAAGCATCGCTCCCACCAGCGCGCCAAGCAGTTCCCAGAACACGCGCAAGCCGATGTTGTCCGGGTCGTGCACCTCTGCCAGCCGCAC
The DNA here is from genome assembly GCF_036746095.1 of Dyella sp. Lineage (NCBI taxonomy): Bacteria > Pseudomonadati > Pseudomonadota > Gammaproteobacteria > Lysobacterales > Rhodanobacteraceae > Dyella > Dyella sp. The sequence continues at coordinate 39,798 of NZ_DAIOEU010000015.1, read as the reverse complement.
CTTCAGGTATTGCAGCGAGTTCATGTTGGCGTAATTGAAATAAATCAGGTCCCACATATCGCCACTGGCCGTCAGCAGCAGCGAAACCAGGAAGGCGATGGCGATCATCCGCAGCGGGCTCCAGCCCTGCTTGCGGCCAACGGCATACGCGACCAGGTACACCAGCACGGCTACGGCCGCGCTGATGCCGCCCGCTTCCAGGCCGCCCACCAGTCCATAGCCCATCCACGATTGGTCGTAATGCATCTGCCGTTCCCGGGTTCTTGAAGCGATCGCTTGCATTATGCCGCCGCTCCGCTGTGGAATCTTGCGACCACCTCACCGGACCCTTGCATGCATGCCCAGGCCGCCTTGATCGTTGTCGACGTGCAACCGGATTTCATGCCCGGCGGCGCGCTGGCCTGCCATGAAGGGGATGCCATCGTTCCCGGCATCGACCGGCTGCTGCGCCGGCGTCTTTTCGGGCAGGTGGTCGCCACGCAGGACTGGCATCCGGCCGGACATGTCTCTTTTGCCAGCACGCATGCGGGAAAAAGCCCGTTCGAGCAGATTCCGCTGTATGGCCATCCGCAGACGCTATGGCCCGACCACTGCGTACAGGACACCCCGGGCGCCGCCCTGCATCCCGCCATCGACTGGTCGCCGGTGGACCTGATTCTGCGCAAAGGCAGCCATGCGGCGGTGGATTCCTATAGCGCGTTCCAGGAGAACCACGGCCCGGATGGACAGCGGCCTCGCACCGGGCTGGCTGGGTGGCTCAAGGAGCGTGGCGTGAGCGAGGTGTATGCGGTGGGACTGGCGCGGGACGTATGCGTGCTGTGGACCGTGCAGGATGCGCTGGCGGCGGGACTGCGGGCGCGGGTGATCTGGGACCTGACGCGGCCGGTGACGCCGGAGAGCGATGGGGCGACGCGGGCGACGTTGGAGGGAATGGGAATCGGGATCGCGCAGTCCCATGACTTGCGCTGAAGCCAAAACCCCTCTCCCGGGGCCTGATTAGCGCCAAGTCTCAGCTGAGCCGCTTTTTAGAATCTCGCGGGAAACCTCGTCATCCCGGCGAAAGCCGGGACCCAGTGTCTTTCGCCTTGAAGTCGCCGCCTTTCGCCGGGCGACGATATAGGGAGCGATCGATCCGGGACACAACGCAATCAAGTCCCTGGGGGATAGGGGAGTAAAGCGCGTCAGACGTCGTCTTCGCCCGCCACGCTCACACGCACATCCTCATCCGCCCCGATCCACACCGACACGCTGATCGGCCGGCAACACACCTGGCAATCCTCGATGTAGTGCTGATCACCCGCCGAGGCATCGACGAGTATCTCAATGTGCTCCCCGCAATACGGACACTGGATCGTGCGTGGCGTCAGCATGTCCATGTCATGCTCCGGCGCGCTCGGCCAGCTGCGCGATCGCCGCGGGAATGGCCGCAGGCGTGTCGACGGTCAGCATGCGTGGCGCATCCGCCTCGCCCAGGCCGTTCTCCATTTCGTGCTCCCACGTCACGTGATAGGGCATGTGCACGCCCCAGCCGCCCAGGCGGATCACCGGCTCGATATCCGAGCGCAGCGAATTGCCCACCATCGCGAACTGCGCCGGCTCCAATGAAAACTCGCCAAGCACACGGTGATAGGTGGCCGCATCCTTTTCCGAGACGATCTCGATGCGATGGAACAGATCCGCCATGCCGGACTGCGCCACTTTCTTTTCCTGATGGAACAGGTCGCCCTTGGTGATCAATACCACCTCGTGATGCTCGGCCACGGCGCCGACCGCTTCGCGTACGCCGGGCAGCAGCTCCACCGGGTGTTGCAACACCGTCTTGCCGACCTCCACCAAGGCATGAATGTCGGCGGCGGAAATGCGGCCCTGGGTGATGGCGATGGCGGTTTCCACCATCGACAGCGTCATGCCTTTTGCGCCATAGCCGAACAGCTTCAGATTGCGCCGCTCGGTGGCCAGCATGCTCGCCTGCACATGGCTGTCGCCCACGTCCACGTAGCGCCCGACAAGCTCGGTGAAGCGCACGCTGGCTTCGCGGTAATAACCCTCGCTGTGCCAAAGCGTGTCGTCGCCGTCAAAGCCGATGAGCTTGAGCATGAGCCGTCCTTCGGATGGGGTTGGAAAGCTTACCGCGCCAACCGTGCCGGCGCATGCGAGAGTTACAATCGCCTGCAGCATTGACGCGGGGGTTGGGAACGATGAATGGCAATCGGGCAGGGGCCTTCTGGCAACGGCCGCGCGTCGTGCAGATCGGCGGACGCCCGTTCGTCTCCCAAGGGTTGAAAGACCATTTCTGGGACGACTTCTACCATCGCGCACTGACCATGAGCTGGCCGGCATTCTTTGGCGTGGCGATCAGCGTGTTCCTGATCTTCAACGCCTTGTTCGCGATGATCTACCAGGTCGACCCCAACGGCATCGCCAACCAGTTTCCGAAAGGCCTGGCCGGCGCGTTCTTTTTCAGCGTCGAAACGCTGGCCACGGTGGGCTATGGCGACATGCATCCGCAATCGGTCTACACGCATGTGATGGCCACGGCGGAGATCATCCTGGGCATGGGCAACATCGCCGTGTTCACCGGCCTGATCTTCGCCCGCTTCTCGCGCCCGCGTTCCAAGATCCTGTTCGGCAAGCATCCCATCGTGCGCATGATCGACGGCAAGCAGACGCTGATGCTGCGCGCCGCCAACATGCGCCAGAACCTGATCGCGCAAGCATCGGCGCAATTGCACCTGTTGCGCCTGCACGCTTCGCCGGAAGGTTTTCAGATACGCCGCATCGAGGACCTGAAGCTGGTGCGCGACCAGCATCCGATCTTCATGCTGAGCTGGAACGTGATGCACGTGATCGACCAGAGCAGCCCGCTATACGGTGCTTCACTGGAAAACCTCGAAACCAGCGAAGCCGCACTGCTGCTCACCATCGAAGGCGTCGACGAAACCACCTCGCAATCGATGATGGCGCGGCAGCAGTGGGGCATCAAGGAAGTGCGCTGGAACCATCGCTATGTCGATCTGGTGCACCGGGATAGCGATGGCGTCAGCATCATCGACTACAACGTCTTCCATGATGTGCTGCCGCTCGATGAGGAAGAGCAGCAACTTTCTTGATTCGCTCTCTCTCCTTTGGAGAGAGGGGCGAATCTCGCGATAGACGTGAATGTTGCTTGGGCAAAGAGCGTCAATCCATCAACGACGATTGAATTTACGGCGGCGTCGCCCCACACCCTGCCCTCCCCGGAGGGGAGAGGGAAAAGCAGATCAAGCCCCCACCCGCATCCGCTCCGCATCGATATCCTTCACCGGCCGCACCTCGATGCATCCCGTCGCCGCCCATGGAAACGACTGCGCAATGCGCACGGCCTCATCCATGTCCTTGGCCTCGATCAGGTTGAAGCCACCCAGGTATTCGCGTGTCTCGGCAAACGGGCCATCCACCACCATGGTGCGGTTGTTGCGCACGCGCACAGTCTTGGTCTGCGCGGGCGGCTCCAGTTGCATGGAATCGAGCAGGTGGCCTTCGGCGCGCAGCTCATCGGCGTGCTGGAAGCAGCTGTTCATCATGGTGTCGTAGCGGCCGGGGGGCAGCGTGTCCAGCAAGGTGTCGTCGTTGTAGATCATGACCAGGAATTTCATGGGCTTCTCACAGGGACATAGGGGTGGAAGGCGGCCGACAGCCGGCGCAGGGTAGGCCAAGCCGCAAGCGCGGTCCAGGGCCATTACGCCTGCCTGCCGGCGCACCGTTGGAGACGCGCCCAGGGCGCCTGCCTTATAGTTCACACGTTTCGCTGTAGGCCTAGCGGCGCCCGGCTGCCGCCCCGTATCTTCCGAGTAACCTGAATGGGAATGCTTAATAACGCCTGGCTCGTGCTGGGACTGATCGGCCAGACGATCTTTTCAGGCCGCTTTCTGCTGCAGTGGATCTACAGCGAATACAAGCGCCGCAGCGTCATCCCGGTGGCGTTCTGGTACGCCAGCATCGTCGGCGCGCTGCTGCTGCTGTGCTACGCCTGCTACAAGAAAGACCCGGTATTCATCGTGGCCCAGGCCAGCGGCCTGCTGATCTATCTTCGCAACCTGCAGATGCGCCGGCGCGACAAGAAAGAACCCGCCCCCGAATCCACGGAGCTTGCGTCATGACGCTGAGCAACCAGGCCCTATGGATCGGCGTTGGCATGACCGGGCAACTGTTGTTCGGCGTGCGTTTCCTGGTGCAATGGCTATATAGCGAGGCGCGTGGCCAGAGCCTGATTCCGCCCGCCTTCTGGTATCTGAGCGTGGCCGGCGGCGTGATCGTGCTGAGCTACGCCATCCACCAGCGCGAACTGGTGTTCATCATCGGCGAGTCGGTCACGCTGGCGATTTTCCTGCGCAACCTGATCATGCTGCGCAAGCGGCCCGAATCGGACTAGCACCTGCTCCCATCCATGCGCCTGCTCCTGCTCTGCTTCGCCATCCTGGCGCTATCGACCGCACGAGCAGGCACGGTACCTTCCTTCGACACACGACCCGAACAGGCGCTCATCGCACGCCTGCTGCCGTACCAGGCGCAGCAATTCGAACTCGGTACGCTGCCAGCCAACGGCCACGGGCGTTTCCGCATCGCACGCAACCATGGCCATATCCGCGTGGAAGGCAGCACGCCAAGCGCACTGCTGTTCGGCGTGAACTGGTATCTCAAATACGTGGCGCACGTGCAGATCTCGCCCAATGGCGACCGCATCGGGAATGCGCCGTTTCCATTGCCGGCGACGGTGATCGAGCGGGAAACGCCCTACCCCTATCGCTACGCCCTCAACGAGAACGTCGACGGCTACACCGCGCCCTACTGGGATTGGCCGCGCTGGCAGCGCGAGATCGACGTGCTCGCCCTGTCGGGCATCAATGCCGTGCTGGTCGAACGCGGCACGGATAGCGTGCTCTATCAAACCTTCCGCGATGCCGGTTATTCGGATCAGGACATCCGTAGCTGGATCACTCAACCCGCGCACCAGAACTGGCAGCTGATGGGCAACCTGTGCTGCTTCAACGGCCCGATCAGCACGGCCCTGCTGCACAAGCGTGCAGCGTCCGCGCAGAAGATCATCGCGCGCCTGCGCGAACTCGGCATCACGCCGGTGCTGCCGGGCTTCTACGGCATCGTGCCGGCCGATTTCCAGCGCAAGTTTCCCAAGGCGCACGTCATACCGCAGGGCGAATGGGCCGGCTTCACGCGGCCGGGCTGGCTCGATCCACGCGATCCGATGTTCGCCAAGCTGGCTGCCTCGTTCTATCGCCATCAACGCGAGTTGTTCGGCGACAGCAGCATCTACGACATGGAAGTGTTCCAGGAAGGCGGCGATGCCGGCGACGTGCCCGTGCCGGAAGCCGCGCGCGACGTGCAGGACGCCTTGCTCGCCGCGCATCCGCATGCGCGCTGGATGATGCTTGCCTGGCAAGGCAACCCGCGCCAGGACCTGCTCTCGGGCGTGAACCGGAAGGATCTGCTGATCATCGACATCGATCACGACCGCGTGCCGCGCGACAACCGGCAGAAAGATTTCCAGGACGCACCGTTCCTGTTCGGCGGCATCTGGGAATTCGGTGGGCGCACCACGTTCGGCGCAAACACCCGCAACATCACCGAACGGTTGCAACGCCTCGGCCGCAACAACGACAACATGGTGGGCACCGCGGTATTTACGGAAGGGATGGACACCAACCCCTTTGCCTTCGATCTTTTTACCGAAATGGCGTGGCGACACGAACCCGTCGACCTTGCTTCATGGACGGCCGACTATGTAAGGCGCCGCTACGGCGCCGCCGATCCGCATGCGCTGGCCGCATGGAACGTGTTGCTGCATACGGCCTATGACATTCGCATCGACCAGGTCGTATTCAACAGCGAGCGCGACGCAGCGCAGGAATCGCTGTTTAACGCCCAGCCAAGCCTCACCGCCAACCGCGCTTCCAACTGGTCGCCGGAAGCGATGCGCTACAGCGCGCAGGCGTTCAAGCAAGCGCTGCCAGAGATGCTGCAAGTCGCCCCTGTCCTGCGCAGCAGCGAAACCTATCAATACGACCTGGTGGACATCGCGCGTCAGACGCTGGCCAACGAAAGCCGCATGCTGCTGCCGCAGATCAAGGCGGCGTACGACGCCAAGGACCGAGGGCGCTTCGAAACGCTCACGCAACGCTGGTTACAGTGGATGGACCTGCAAGACCAGTTGCTTGCCACCAATCGATTCTTTCTGGTCGGCAACTGGCTGGTGCAAACGCAGCCGTGGGCGTCCTCGGCGCAGGAGCGGACGCGACTCGATTACGACGTGCGGTCCCTGCTTACAACCTGGGGCGATCGCCAAGCCAGCGAGGGAGCGAGCTTGCATGACTACGGCAACAAGGATTGGGCCGGGCTGACGCGCGATTATTACCGGCTGCGCTGGCAGACGTATTTCCAGTCTTTGGATGAAGCGCTGCGTGCAGGCACGCCACCGGAGGCAATCGATTGGTTTGCCATCGGAGAAGCATGGAATCGCGGCACGCAGGTGTATCGCGATAAACCCGAAGGCGATGCCTACGAAGTTGCAAAACGCATCGCTAAAACATGGCAATGAATACACATAGGCAGGGATGAAATCCCAGCATCCGACATGCTCCAGGAGAGCTGGGATGAGCATCCAGCCTACGTCACTGCTTAGCGTCCAGTCTCAGTTGCCGCGTTCTGCTCCCTTCCCTGCGCCAGCAGGGGAGGGACTGCATCTCGTGCAGCTGAAACCAGCTGGTGCCTGCAGGCGAGAGAGCCAGACGGTCGGCGGTCATGCCATCCGCGTTGCCTCGACCGGTGAGAGGCGCGATGCACGCCACGCCGGCACCAGCACCGCCGATTGGCCAAGCAGCAACAACGCCACCACGCCGGCCACCACATAATCCAGCGACAACCGCTGCATCTCGAAACGATCGACCAGCAGCGCGTTGAGCGCCAGCGCCAGGATGGTTCCGACCAGCACGCCGCCAAGGCTGATCAACAGATTCTCCGTGCAGAAATAGCCGAGAATATCCGCTTGCGTGGCGCCCAAGGCCCGGCGCACGCCAATCTGCCGGCGCCGCTGAGCAACCCAGAAACTGGTCAAGCCCACGATGCCGGCCGCCGTCGTTGCCAGCAGCACGGCACAGACCACGCCCATCAGGATGGCCATGCCGCGATCCTTGCGGTAAGCGATGCTGCGAATCTGCGCGTACGTTTTTACATCCGCTGGCCCGATCACGCGCAAAGGGTTTGCCGCCAACAGTGCCTGCGGCCCCATGCGCGCGACGCGTTCCATCGTGCCCGGTTGCGTGCGCACCAGATAGACCATGCTGCTGGTGAGCAACCGGAAAGGCACCAGGGTGGATTGCTCCGCCCAGGCATTGGAATAACTGCCAATCCAAGTCTGCATCCGATCCACCACACCGATGATGGTGCTGGGCGCCGCGGTGCCGACGCAGATCTGCTTGCCTACCGCATCGCCATGCGGAAAAAGGCGATCCGCCAGCGCCCGGGTAATGATGATGACGCGCGGAAGCAAGGTATCGCGTGCGCCCATGTCGCCGATCTCGCCGGCGCGGAAATTGCGGCCGGCCACCAGCTTCAATCCAAGTGTGGCCAGTGCCTGTTCATCGACAAAATAGATCGCCGTGGATGAGGCAGGGCTGCGCTGGTCCACGCTGTAGCGCACGCCTTTGGACCAGCCGCCATCGCCCAGCGGGTACGCGTTGCTGGCGTAGGCGTCGATCACACCGGGCACGTGCCGCAGCGTGTCCAGATCCGACGTCATCAACGCTCGCAGCTGGCTTGCCGTGTGATCGCCGAGCCATTGGTTCCGGAGCGCCAGCACATCGGCTTCATCCACGCCGCTGGGCCGCGACAAGCGGTTCACCCGTGCATGGATGATAAACAACGCATTGCAGACGATCGCCAGCGTCAACGCGATCTGCAACACGATCAATACGGTGCCGCCCTTGTGATGCCAGAGCGCGGAGGCAATCGGCCTGATCTGCATGCGGAACCCCTTATTGCGATTTCAATTGCCACGACGGCTGCACACGCGCCGCGCGCCATGCCGGATAAAGACCGGCAAGCATGGTCGCCAATACGGCCAGCAATACCGTCGCGCCAATCAGGCCCGTGGTAAGGCGCGCGAGTTTGGCGATGCCTGGCTCGAACAGCAGCGTGGTTCCGTGCATGCCGCCGGCGGTCAGCAGCAAACCGAGCAGGCCGCCGGCGACGCCGATGGCCGCCGCCTCGGCCAGGAACTGGCCACAGACATGTGCACGCGACGCACCCAGCGCCCGGCGCACGCCGATTTCGCCCGCTCGCCGCATGATCTTGGCCAACAGCAAACCCACCGTATTGACCAGGCATACCAGCAGGAATCCTGCTGCTACCAGCAGTGAAACCCGGGTTTCCGGCGGCACTACGCCTTCGTGATCCAGCCAGCCATTCAGATCGAACAGACGCACGTTGCCGACCCATTGGAATCGGCCGCTGCGCTGTTGTTCCGCGGCGTAATCGCGCAGGAATCGCCGGTAACGCGCCACCGAGGCGGCATCCGGCAACTCCACCCACAGCGATACCCACACGCATTCCGACTGCAGCCATCCTTCCCACCCGGGTGCGACAGGTTTCGCGGAAGCGGAACAGTTGTTGTTGCCATTGCTGGCGATGCGCAGATCGATGGCGCGCGAAAACGGCAGGTAATAATCCGGCGCTTCGCCGAAACTGAAACCATTGTTGACGTCGAAGAAACGCGGCTGGGGGTTCCAATCGTCAACCACGCCCACGATGCGGTAATCGTGGCCATCCAGATTCAGCGTCCGGCCCACGCTGTTGGCGCCGGCGAACAGGCGCTGGTTGAGACGGCGGCTGATCGCGATGTCGTTGGCGCGCCGGTCGTCATCGCCGCTTAGCCAGCCGTGCCCGTATTGGAACGGCACCTCGAACATCGAAAAGAAATCCGCGGAGGCGGCATAGCCGTCGGCAGCAAAAGCGCGCTGCTGGTTCGGTATGAGGTTGCCGGCGACCGGATAGATCACCGCTTGATGCGCAGCCGCCTTGGCTCGCATCAAGCCCATCGCATCAATGTAGGTCAGCGCATCCGGCAGGCGGTTGCGCGTGGCGCCGCTTTGCGGGCCGGCGTTGTCGATCTGCGGCACGAACAATTGCGCGGATTTGTCCGGTAGCGGATCGCCCGATACGGCGCGGAATACAGCGTAGGTGGTCATGGATGCGGCGACGCCGACGCCCATGATGATCACCATCAATGCGGTCAGGACCGGGCTGCGCTTGAGGCTGTGCAAGGCGAGCTGCAGGTAGTAAGTCAACATGGACATGCGGCTCCTCGTCAAAGCCCATCACTTGCACGGCATGGGTGCTCTCGTCACTATCCAGCTTGGCGCATGCAGCCAGACCCGACACCGCTTTTGGGATGGCCGGCCAAGCATCAGGGGCCAGCGGTAGCGCTACGGCGGCAAACGGTCAGCGCAAGCGCAGCGCGCTACGCGCCGCCTGCCGGAAGCGCCGGCTCAAATCCAGCCGCGTGCCATCGTGCAGCACGATTTCCGCATGTCCCTGGAACAGCGTGTGCACTTCCCGGATGCGGTTCATGTTGACGACGATGCTGCGGTGGATGCGCAGGAAATTCGCCGGGTCCAGCGAGGCATGCAGATGGCTCAGCGTCTCGCGATGCAGGTAAGTACTGCCGCTCGCATGAATGCGCACGTAGTTGTCGTCAGCGCGGATCCAGTCGATGTCCGATACCGGGATCACGATGGTGCGCTCGCCCATCGGTACGCTGATGCGCTTTACGTAGCCGCCACTGCTCGCAGCAGCTCGATGTTGCTGCAACCCCTGCCAATGCTTGCGCACCCGGTCCATCGCCTGGTCGAAGCGAGCCTGGTCGATCGGCTTGAGTACGTAGTCGATCGCATTGGCGTCGAACGCCTGCAGGGCGTGGTCGGCGAATGCCGTGGTGAACACGATCAAGGGCCGCGCTTCGCCCGAAGCGCGGCCGTGCAACAAGCCGAAGCCATCGCCGCCCGGCATCTGGATATCGAGGAAGGCCAAATCCGGTTGCAGTGTTGCGATCGCCTGTACCGCCTCCTGCACGTTGCCGCACTCGCCCACCACTTCGATATCCGCATGCACGGCCAATGCCTGGCGCAGCGCCACGCGCGCAAGGATTTCGTCGTCAACCAATAACGCGCGCAGACGCAAGGCAGTCACGCGCCGACTTCCACGAAGGGAAAACGCAATGCCACGCGTGTGCCGCCGTCGTCGCGCGGGGATAGATCTATATTCGCCTTGTCGCCGAACATCGCCTGCAAGCGTGCGCGGGTATTGCTGAGGCCCACGCCTTCCACCGCGCCGCTTGCCGGCAGGCCGAGACCGTCGTCTTCCACACACAACAGCAAGTCATCGCCGTCGCGCCGCGCGAGAATGAGCAACGCGCCGCCATCGTTCTTGGCGAGCAATCCATGGCGCAGCGCGTTCTCCACCAGCGGCTGCAGGATCAGGCTAGGCACCATCGCCTTGCCGGTATCGCCGACGTCCACGTGGGTGACCAGGCGATCCTGGAAGCGCACTTGCTGGATGCCCAGGTACGATTCCAGGAACTGCATTTCACGCGACAGCGGCACCTGTTGCGCATGGCGTTCCTCCAAGGTCAGCCGCAGGAAATCGCTGAGCCGCGCGATCATCAGCTTGGCCTGGGGCGGATCAGCCACCGTCAGGGCGGAGATCGCATTGAGCGTGTTGAACAGGAAGTGCGGCTGCAGCTGCATGCGCAATGCTTGCAGTTGCGATTGCGCCAGCTGCATCTCCAGTTGCGCACTGCGATACCGCTCGTCGCGCAACGAACGCCAGGATGCAAAGCCGCGCAGCACCACCAGCATCATCCAATAGGTCAGCAACGCAAGATGGAACTTGTAGACGGCCTCGTTGCGCAGCAAGTCGCCCAGCGTGAGCACGTTGCCTTTCGGATTGGGGCCGCAGCACCAGAAGAACAACAGCAACATCACCGTGCTTTGCAGCACGGCAAGAGCGATGCTGCTGGGAACATGCAGCATCCAGAACCGCCGCCATCCCTGCGCACCGGCGCGACCCAGCCAGCTTACGAGCGGCGTCAGCACCATCCACAGATAGAAATCGATGAAGTTCCACGATAGCGCTCGATACCACGACACCGGATGGCCTTCGCTGATGCCGCCAAGCACCGAACTGGCCGCATACGACAGCGCCAGCATCGTCCAGAACCCGTACGCCAGGCCGAAGGTTTTGAATTTGTGCATGCGGACCGATTCGTTCATGCCCCTTCGCCCTCCACCGCTCCCCGGCAGCCAATGCAGCGGTAGTGTGCGGACTATGCAGACGCTTGGGAAGCGCGCTCCGCGGCTGTTTCCACACGCAACCGTTCACCCTGGCGATCCGACCGTTCACCCCGAAACGAAGACGCTCGTCACAAGGCACGTGTCCGCCTGCCAGGGAACACCGATGCTCGGCACTCTCACCGAATCTTTCAGAGGATGCATATGGCGATCTTCATTCAAACCCGCATGGCCGCGATCACGGCGATCACCTGGCTTGCCTGCCTGGCCGTTCCGCTGCAAACCATCGCCGCGGTTGCGCCGGCTGACGAAACGCAGCAAACGGAAGCTGGCGTGATGGCCACGGACACGCATTGGTCTCTCGCCGAAATGACGGGCGATACCGCATGGCTCGATCAGATGCTGCTGCCGGAGTACCGTTCGGTAGGCAACACCGGCGTGGTGCACGCCAAGGATGCGATTCTTGCCGGCGCCGCCAAGCGCAAGGGCACCAGCCTGGAGCAGGCCAGGCTCAAGTTTGCGGATTATCAGCGGCAGCATCCGTATGGCAGCGCGGTGGTCGTACACGGCAATACCGCCGTGGTGACGTTTTATGACCCGGCGCTGGGGCCGCAGAAAGGCGTGCGCTCGTCGGATGTTTTCATTTATGCCGACGGACACTGGCATGCGCTGTATTCGCAGCACACGGGGGTGCAGGCGTAGTCACGCACGCTTGCCGCAATCCGTTCCCTCCTGCGGCAGTAGGGGAGGGAATCGCTTTTCGCGATGATCAAAACATGCGCGCTTAAGCCAGCATCCACTCCGCCGCCTTGCGCGCATGGATCGCCGTGGTATCAAACAACGGCACCTGTGCATCCGGCGCACTCACCAGCATGGATATTTCCGTGCAGCCAAGAATGATCGCCTGCGCACCGCGCGCTACAAGCCCCGCCATGATGCGGCGATAGGCATCGCGTGAGTGGTCGAGGAGCTTGCCCAGGCACAGCTCCTCGTACACCACCCGGTGCACCAGCTCGCGATCGGCCTGTTCCGGTATCAACGTCTGCAAACCATGGCGCGCCAGGCGCTCGGTGTAGAACGGCTGTTCCATGGTGAAACGCGTGCCTAGCAAACCGACGTTGTGAAAGCCGGCAGCGCGGATGTCCTCGGCTACGGCATCCACCACGTGCAGTACCGGCAGGCGTACGGCGGCCTCGATCGCCGGCGCCACCTTGTGCATGGTGTTGGCGCAGATCACCAGCCCTTCCGCACCGGCACGTTCCAGTCGCTGTGCCGCATCCGCCAGCACGCGGCCGGCGGCGTCCCAATCGCCAGCGTGCTGCAAGGTGGCAATCTCATCGAAATCGACGCTGTAGATCACCAGCTTCGCCGAATGCAGTCCGCCCAGCCTGGCCTTGATGGTTTCGTTGACCAGCCGGTAATAGGGAACGGTGGATTCCCAACTCATGCCACCGATCAGCCCAAGCGTTTTCATCGTGCGTCCTCGCTGCAAGCAGGTTTTTTGGAATGCCCTAGCATTGCGTAGGCGGGGATGAAAGCCCAGCGCTGAAGTTCCAGGCGAGCCAGCCGATAACCCGGATGAGCACGGCCCCAGCGCCGCGCGGCAGTGACCCGGAGAACCGCATGATCAGCAGCCAGCCCAACCTCGCCTACCTCAAAGCCGCCTGGGCGGCGCACGCCAGCATCAGCGCGGAGAACTGTCGCCGAAGCTACGACGAGGCCGGCATCTCCTTCGAGCGCGTGAATCATTCCTGGATCGTGCGCAAGAACGATACGCAAGTCTCCACCATGCCGCTGCGCTACACCCGGCAGGAACTGCGCATGGGGTTCCTGGGCCGCATCGAGATGGAAGCGCGCAAGGCTGCCGCGGAAATCGAAGCGGTGCTGCTGCGCGACCTCGCGCTGCCTGAGGATCACGTGCTGGTGGTGGAGCTGGAGGAATCCATGCGCCATCTGCGCCGCCGCGGCCATCGCGCGCTGGCCATCTTCATCGTACCTACCGCCGCCGCGCCCCCTTCACAACGCATCGGCGTGGAAATCCAGGCGTTTCTCGATGCCCCCCGGGCATGCCTGTACGTCCACGCCCTGCAAGCCGACGGCCACGCCGGCAGCGACCTGCTGGCGGGCTACCCGAAACGTGAGCGCCATCCCCGCGCGCAAACCTACGGGCAGCTGGGACAGCACATCGTTGGCACGCTGCATGACGCACTGGAGCGATTCGCGACCAGAGCGCCCGCTGCCCATTGATGCTTGCCCGGGGAACGGGCTTACAATCGTTCACGACTTTTTCACCCGGTGCCGGGGCATCGTCGCCCTCTTTGCAGGGCAAGTGTTTGGAAAGGGCGTAGAGCGTGCTGAGCAAGCTATCCCCCATGGCGGGCGACCCCACCACCGTGTCGCCCGACTTGAATGTACTGAGCCACCTGCCGCTGGCGATTTATACGACCGACGCGGAAGGGCGGATCACCTTTTTCAATGACGCCGCCGTGGCGTTCGCGGGGCGGCAGCCCGCCCTCGGCGAGCTGTGGTGCGTGACATGGCGGCTGTTCTACCCGGACGGCACGCCGCTGCCGCACGATCAATGCCCCATGGCCGTCGCCCTGCGCGAACGACGTCCGGTGCGCGGGGTGGAAGCAGTGGCGGAGCGTCCCGACGGCCGGCGCGTGCCGTTCATGCCCTACCCCACACCGCTGTTCGACGCGAACGGGGAGCTGATCGGCGCGATCAACGCGCTGGTGGACCTGACGGACCGCAAGCACGCGCAAGCGCAGCTCACCCAAGCGCAGGAGCTGGCCGCGACGCAAGCGTCGGGAGTCGACGTACAACATGCCGAGATGGCTAAAAACCTGGCCAGCTCCAGGCGCGATTTCGAACTGCTGCTGCGTAGCGTTACCGACTACGCGATCTACATGCTCGATACCACCGGCCATGTCACCAGCTGGAACAGCGGCGCGGAGAAGATCAAGGGCTATCGCGCCGAAGAGATCATCGGCCGCCATTTCTCCGTGTTCTACACCCCCGAAGACGTGGCCGCCGGCATTCCGCAACTGGCGCTCACCACCGCGCTGCACGAAGGACGCTTCGAGACGGATGCCTGGCGCGTGCGCAAGGACGGCACACGCTTCTGGGCCAACGTGGTCATCGATCCGGTCTGGGACAACGGCGAGCTGATCGGTTTTGCCAAGGTCACGCGCGATGCCACCACCCGCCGCAATGCCGAGCTGGCGCTGTTCGAAAGCGAGCGCCGCTTCCGCGGCATCGTCAACACCGCGCTGGATGCCTTCGCGCAGATCGACGAATCCGGCCGCATTACCGAGTGGAATCCGCAGGCGCACGAATTGTTCGGCTGGTCGCGCGAACAAGTGCTCGGCAAGCCGCTGATCACCTTGTGCTTTCCGCACGACGACGACACCGCGTCGGAGTGGCTGGCATCGGCGTGGCAGCAGAAGCCGGTAAGGCAAACGCATCAACTCATTGCGGTGAACCGTGCGGGACGGCGTTTCACGGCCGAATTGAGCGTCAGCGTGCTCTCGCTCGTCTCCGGCCCCGCGATGTGCATCTTCATGCGCGACCTCACCGAAAAGATCCAGATGGAAACCCAGCTGCGGCAATCGCAGAAAATGGAAGCGCTGGGCCAGCTCACCGGCGGCATCGCGCACGATTTCAACAACATTCTGCAGGCCATTTCCAGCTCGCTGGAAGTGGTGGAGATCATCGGCCGGCGCGCGCAGTTCACCGCCGCCGACAAGCACATCCAGAACGCGCTCGGCAGTGTGCGACGCGCGGCCGGGCTCACCCATCGCCTGCTCGCCTTCGCGCGCCGCCAGGCCCTGGATCCGCAGGCCGTGGACGTGGGCGCGCTGATTGCCAGCATGAGCGAACTGCTGAGCCATTCGATCGGCGAGCACATCTCGCTGGAACTCGCGCTGCCGGAAGAACTGTGGACCGCGCACTGCGATGCGAACCAGCTGGAGAACGCCATTCTCAATCTCGCCATCAACGCGCGCGATGCGATGCCACAAGGCGGCCGCCTGCGCATCGAAGCGGCCAACGTCGACGGCGATGATCCGTCCGCCTTCAACGTGCTTGATCCGGACAACAGCTACATCAAGATCGTGGTGGCCGACAGCGGCACCGGCATGCCGGCGGACGTGCGCGAGCGCGCGTTCGATCCTTTCTACACCACCAAGCCGGTCGGCCAGGGCACCGGGCTTGGCCTGTCGATGGTGTACGGTTTCGCGCGCCAATCCGGCGGCCATTGCGCCATCGAAAGCGAACTGGGCGAAGGCACGCGCATCATCCTGTTGCTGCCGCGCTATGTCGGCCCGGCGCAGGCGCGCGCCGAATGGGTGAGCGCGCAAGAGCAGCCGGCGGCGCGGGGCGAACACATCCTGCTGGTGGAAGACCAGAGCGTCATTCGCGACGCGGTGACCGAAGTGCTCGGCAAGCTCGGTTATGAAGTGACGCAGGCGTCGGATGGCCTGGAAGGTTTATCGATGGCGATGGCCGGGCAAACCTTCGACCTGATCATCACCGACATCGGCCTGCCCGGCATCAGCGGACGCAGCCTCGCAGATACCGTGCGCAGCCAGCACCCGCATGTGCCGGTCTTGCTGATCACCGGATACGATCCGACTGCGGTCCATTCTTCGCCAAGCCTGCCGCCCGGCATGGCGTTGTTGCCCAAGCCGTTCAACGTCGAGACATTGGGCGAGCAGGTGCGTCGACTGATCGAGTGGCGCCACGTGCAACTCGAATCCGATGGCGAGTAACGCGCTGTCGATTGGGGCGACGCCGAACCCAAGCTTGCCTCACCGTCATTCGACCACCGCCGGACTGCAGTGAGAGCGCATTGGCAGATCACATCCGCGTACGCAGATTCTCCAGCGCGCTGAGCAGCGCGCTCGCGCCATACGGCTTTTGCAAATACAAATCGTAACGCGCGCGGTGCGGCGGAAACTGCGATTCGGGCACCGCGCTGCACAGAATGATCGGGCCGGCGTATCCCGCCTCGCGCGCCTGCTCGATCATCTCCAGCCCCGACATCATCGGCATCATGAAATCGGTGATGACCAGTTCCGGCTGCTCCTGCAGGATCAGGTCCAGGCCATAGCGACCGTTGGACGCCACCGTGACGTGGTAGTCGCAGTATTCCAGCATGCCGCTGGTCACCTGTGCGACATCGGGATCGTCCTCCACCAACAGGATTCGTAACATCGGCTCAATCCGCCCGGCCGGGATCGACAAGCTTGGGATTCAAGCCCAGCGCCAGCCCCTGCTCCCCCATATAGAACGGCTGCACACGCAGATCGAAATGCCGATCGCGCATCTTGATGATGGATATGTAGCGTTGGTGCGTGTGATGACGGCGCGAAATGTTGAGCACCATCACATTGTCAACCATGGCCGACAGCTCGTCGCTCGGCATGGCACGGTCCACTTCCATCTCCGCGCATTCCTGCGTGTACACCACCGTGGCGCCGCATTCGGTCAGTTGCAGGCTCAGTGCATTGATCAGATACGGCAGGCGTTGGCGATAAATCAGATTGTCGCGCAACACCACGATGCCATCGATGAAAACGCGTTTCGCGCCAATAGCCTTGGCGTGCTGCACGATGCCATGCGCCACTTCATCCACGATCAGCTCCGCCGGCGACAACCACAACAAGCGCAATACATTCTGGTCCGCCAGCCGATCCAGATCGAAGCCCAGTTCCCGCGCACGTGCGCGCAAGCGCGTGGGGCTCTCGTAAAAGCTGAGCATCAACGCAGGCGCCTGCTCCATCGCCTGCGCCACGAAATACATGCCCAGCGTCGTCTTGCCCGAACCGGTCGGCCCCATGATCAACGTCGCCGATTCGGAAGGAAGGCCGCCGCCCAGCAGCCGGTCCAGGTCCGGCAAGCCGGTGCTGACGCCGGTATTCGGATACGCGCGCGGCGGCATGTCGCTGATGCAGCTTTCGAGACGCGGATACACTTCCACGCCATTGGCGCTGATGCGCAACAGATGCTTGCCGCTTAGTACCTGCACGCCACGATGTTTGCGCACCTGGATGCTCGGCACCGCGCGGTAATCGAAGGTGTCGTAGTTCATTTCGATCCAGCCATCGACCATCGTGTGTTCGGGGCTGCTCACTTCGCGCGCCTGATGCGTCAGCATCACCAGCACGGCGCCGGCCATCCCGGCTACACCCTGCAAGGTGTGAATGAAGGAACGGAATTCGTTTTCCGAAGCAACCGACTGCGCCACGAAGGTGCCATCGAGCACCATCGCCGTCGCGTCGTGGCGCTTCAATTCGTGCTGGACCAGCTTCAGAAGACCCGGCAAGCCTTCGCGTTCCAGCACGCCGTAGGCGCTGATGTACTCCATGCGCGAGGGCACCATCTCGCGATCGAAAAACGTCATCTGGCTGACGTAATTGAGCATGCGCGCGCTCGATTCGGCCAGCAGCGACATGTACAGCGCCTTCCCGCCGGCACGAACGTGCGCGTAGCAAAATTGATTGGCCAGCAGGGTTTTCCCCGCACCCGGCGGACCTTGGATGATGTACGCCGAACCGCGCAAAAAACCGCCGCCCATCAGACGATCCAGCCCTTCCACACCTGTGGAGATCTTTTCAATCACTAGCCGCTCTCCCCGCTTTTTGTCGATGGATCATACGGGTCCGTTGGCCCCACCAACAATGGCAGAGGGCACGCCAAGCGGATGTGAGCCGCCGGCTTGATACCCCTGATGTGGCGCCGGGTATGATGCGATGCCCACCGAACCGGGTCATCGAGGAAACCGCGATGAAGCGCATCGTCCTTGCTTGGGTTCTTGCTCTGTCCGCCGGCCCAGTCTTCGCCGCCGGCCAGGCACCGCTCGTGCAACACATCAACCCATCCACGCTAGGCACGCCGCATGGCTACACCCATGTCATCACGGTCGATGGCGGACGCACGGTGTACATCGCCGGGCAAGTGCCGCTCGATCAACACGGCCAGCTTGTCGGCGCCGGTGATTTCGCGGTGCAGGTGCGGCAAACCTTCGACAACCTGAAAGCCGCACTGGCTGCCGGCGGCGCGAATTTCTCCGACATCGTCGAGATGACGACCTATGTGACCGACATGTCGCAGATAGACATCTATCGCAAGATACGCAACGAATACATGACCGGTCCCATGCCCACCGCCAGCCTGGTGGAAGTGAAAGGGTTGTTCCGCCAGGACGTGATGCTTGAAGTCAGTGCAGTGGCCGTCGTACCTGCGCCGATGCACGTGCCGGTGAAGCCGGCCGAGCGTACGCCCAAGGGTTGAGGCAACACTGAACAAGTATCGCCGTCGTCACCAGCCCCGTCTGCCCGCATGCCTTCGGTCCGTCGTCTCGACAGACGGCCAGTCTGCCTTCGCCGCCGACCCTGTGGCCTGCGAACAGGCAGGGCTGGTGACGACGGCGATACTTAATTCAGTGTTGCCTTGAGTCGCAGTCACGGCAAATGTCCGCGTTTGCGCACAGGCGCATGATGCAACATGCGCAGCCTGGCGACGCCACGCTGCCCGTCACCACAGCGAGGACCTTCCCATGCTCGACTGGCTGGATTACCGCAAGCAACTTCTGGGCCGTATCGGCGAGATCGGCAAACTCAGCCCCGACACCGTCGCCGGCTACCAGACCCTGTCCAGGGCAGCCCAGAAAACCGGCAAGCTGGATGCCAAGACGCGCGAGCTGATCGCCCTGGCCGTCGCCGTCACCACCCGCTGCGATGGCTGCATCACCGTGCACACCGGTGAAGCCCTGAAGCACGGCGCCAGCCACGAGGAAATCGCCGAGGCGCTGGGGGTGGCGATTGCCCTCAACGCGGGCGCTGCGCTGGTGTACTCGGCGCGCGTGATGGATGCCGTGAGCGCACACGAGGCAGGCTCCTGACCCCGGCCTGCAAGCCGTCCACTGCGCCGTTTCAAAATCCGGCACGCCAAACGTCTTCTCTCCAGCCGGCATCGCGCCGGCTGCCGACCTTGGCTACCCGAACGCGGAGACGTCGTATCCATGCCCCTGCAGGAAGTTGAACGGCAATTGGCCGAACTGGCCGGCGCCATGCCGGAGCTGTTGCAACACAACCAGGGCGTCGAGTTCTGGATCGAGTTCATGGACCGGGCCGATGCGATTCGCAACCGCGTGTCGCTCGACCAGTTCGACTGGGTCACCGAGCGGATCTATGAGGTGTTGGCCGCCTACGGCATTTCCACGCCCTCGCGCTGGATTCTGGCGGCGGCCGCCAGCGCCCACTGAACGGATTCAAGCTTGCCGCCAATCGACCGATAAGGTTTCCAGGGCCCCAATGCTGCGGGGCCTTGGGAATCGCCATGACTACTTCATCCGTCGTCGCAGCGCTGATGCTGCACAACCAATCCTGCTCCGCCTGCTGCGTGGGCGAGCCTTGCGTGGTGACCGAACGCATCCTGGACGAATGGCTGCACCGCCAGGTTGCCGCCGAGGCGCAGACCGCGACATGGCCCGCCGAAGACGCAGCGTAAGTCCATCCCGGCTAAGCTAGCCCCACTCCAATGGGGAGCCAAGGCGGAAAGTGAGGGGCTTATGCATTCGCACCCGTTCTTTGGATTGTTCGCCGCCATCCTGGCCGTGATTCCGGCCTGGAAGATCGTGTCGAAAGCCGGCTACCACGGCGCATGGTCGCTGCTGATCTTCGTGCCACTGGTGAACATCATCATGATGTACGTGTTTGCGTTCAGCCTGTGGCCGATGGAGCGCGGGCGTACGCAGCTTCCGTAGGGATGAAGGCCGGCATTCGCATCAACGCGATTTTTTGAGAGCACGACACTCAACGCCGTCCCTGCGTGCACCCGGTTCTGCCCCTTCCCTGCGTCGGCAGGAGAGGGTCGGGGCTGAGGTCCCCACGTTTAGCTCGTCATTCCGGCGAAGGCCGAGGCGCTTCGAAATAGATTCATGTAACCCCTGAATTTTCCCCGCGAAACCGCATCACCCAGCCATCTGCACGCGTGCAGAAACAAGCCGCGCAAGCAAATTCAGGCGATGCGCAGCCCGGCTTTGACAAAAATGTTATCTATCTATCATTGACACACAAATGTTATCTTGATACCAATGTACACCACGGGCTGTCCGTATCTCGGGGAGGGGGTCGTGGACATGAGTGGTTTGCCATACATACGCCGCCGTCTTGGCACGGCGGTTGTCCTGGGCCTGATGAGCCCGCTCTGCGCCATCGCGCAAACGCAGGACGGCGGCAACCAGGCCGCCGCAAGCACGGCGCAGGCCGTGCCGCAAAAAAACGGCGCGCAAAAGCCGCGCAATACACCGCAGCAAGCAGCCCAGCTGGGCACCATCATCGTCACCGCCAACAAGCGCGAAGAACGCTTGCAGGACGTGCCGATGGCGGTATCCGTACTGGATGACAGCAAGCTGCAGCGCCAGAACGCGCTCAGCTTTACCGACTACGCGTCACAGGTGCCGGGACTCAACGTGATCTCTTCCGGCGAAGGCTGGACGCAGCTGGTACTGCGCGGCATCACCTCCGGCGGCAGGCAGCCCAACGCCACCGTGGGCACGTACATCGACGACACGCCGTTCGGATCGAGCACGGTGTATTCGGCCGGCAGCGTGCTGACGCCGGATATCGACCCTAGCGACCTGCAACGCATCGAAGTACTGCGCGGTCCGCAAGGCACCTTGTATGGATCGAACACATTGGGCGGGCTGATCAAGTTCGTCACCACGCCACCGGATGCAAGCCAGGCCAGCGCACACATCGGTTTCAGCACCAGCAGCGTGCAGGGCGGCGGCAGCGGTTACGGCGCGCATGCCACGGTCAATCTGCCGCTGATCACCGACAAGCTGGCGCTGCGCGTGAACGTGTACGACCGCGACGATCCCGGCTACATCCGCAACATCACCACCGGCAAGAACACCATCGACGAAGCCAAGGTCAGCGGCGGACGCGCGCAAGTGCTGTGGACGCCAAGCGACAAGGTGTCGGTGCGTTTCTCCGCGCTGGCGCAGAATCTCAATAGCGATGGCCTGGCCAACCAGGGCATCGATATCAACCCCACTACTCTGCAACCGGTGTACGGCTGGCCCAACCAGGCGCGCGCTGCCGGCACCGGTTTGTTCAAGATCAAATACCGCCTTTACGATTTGACCGTGAATGCGGATTTCGGCTGGGCCAGGCTGGTTTCCACCACCAGCTACGGCACGCTCGGTTTCAAGGAAAACACCGACATTACCGCGCTCTACGGCCCGGTGCTCAATCCGCTGTTCGGTCTTACCAACGGCGGCTACTCGGAACTGCAACCGATCGCGTTGAACAAAGTCACGCAGGAGCTGCGCCTGCAATCGCCCGCCGATCAAACCTGGGAATGGCGCGCCGGCGTGTTCTTTACGCACGAGCACACCACCGACAACCAGAGCATCCTGAGTTTCGACGCCACCACCGGCGCACCCATCGCCTTGCCAACGCTGGGCGAGATTGCCGAAGGGCCGGCGATCTTCCGCGAATGGGCCGGCTATGGCGATCTCACCTGGCATGCCACATCGAAACTGAGCATCCTGGTCGGCGCGCGCTACAGCAACGATTACACCTCATACACGCAAACCAGCCAGGGCCTGCTGATCGGGCCCACCGACTTCACCATCGTCGGCCACGATCATCCGGTCACTTACCTGTTCAACCCCAGCTACAAATTCAGCGACGACGTGATGGCGTACATCCGCGTCGCTTCAGGCTTCCGCCCCGGCGGCCCGAACGTGGGCGTACCGCCGGGACTCGGCGCGCCGCTCACGTTCGAGCCGGACCGGCTGGTGAATTACGAGTTCGGCCTGAAAGCGCTGATGCTCGACAAGCGCATGAGCTTCGACGGCGACGTGTTCTACATCGACTGGAGCAAGGTGCAGCTCACCACCATCGTGGGCGGCATCAGCTTTCTCGGCAATGGCGGCAAGGCGACCAGCAAGGGCGCGGAATTGAGCTGGACCTTCAAACCGCTGCGCGGGCTCACGCTCACGGCGAATACCACCTATACGAAAGCCGAGCTGGCGACGGATACGCCCACCGGTAGCATCTATGGCCTGAAAGGCGATGCGCTGCCCTATGTGCCGAAGTGGAGCGCGAACGTGGGCGCGGATTACGATTTCCCGATTGCCGGCGACTGGTCCGGCTTCGTCGGCGGCAACTTCAGTTACATCGGCGCGCGTGCCTCGGAGTTCAATCCGGTGCCGGGACCGCGCGTACGCCTGCCCGCTTACAACAATCTCGACCTGCACGCGGGTGTGAACGTCGATAACTGGACGGTCGAGGTGTACGCCAAGAACCTGGGCAACCAGCGCGGCATTACCGCGGTGTGGCCGGAAACGATCGATCCACTTGGCAGTCCGTTCCAGGCCACGTACCAGACGCCGCGCACGATCGGCATGTCCGCGAGCCTGGATTTCTAGCTCTTTCCTGATGCTTCCCCTGCATGGAGTATCCGCATGAATCGCCACGTTCGACGCTTGGTGGCTCTGTTTGCCGGCTTTACCGCCAGTATCGCGATGGCGCAGACGGCACCGCCGACACCCCTGGGCCCCACCACGGCAACACCACAGCCCATCAGTACTACGGAAACTGCGCCACCCACGATGACGCAACAGGACGTCACCGCCTTCTTTGACGGATTGATTCCCTTCGCGCTCCAGCGCAGCGATATCGCCGGCGGCGTGATCGTGGTCGTGAAAGATGGCAACGTGCTGTTCGCCAAAGGCTATGGTTATGCGGATCTCGCGCACCACACGACACCGTCGCCGGAAACCACGCTGTTCCGCCCTGGCTCGATCTCCAAGCTGTTCACCTGGACGTCGGTGATGCAGCTGGTGGAGCAAGGCAAGCTGCAACTGGATCGCGACATCAACGATTACCTCGATTTCAAGATCCCGCCTTACCAAGGCAAACCGATCACCCTGCGCAACCTGATGACGCATACGCCGGGTTTCGAAGACACCGCCAAGGGCTTGCTGCCGGCGTCGATCGACGATGTGAACCTGGAGCGTTACCTCAAGACGCATATTCCCGCGCGCATCTTTCCGCCGGGCGAGATCGTCGCCTACTCCAACTACGGCTGCGGTCTGGCGGGCTATATCGTGCAACGCGTTTCCGGCGAACGCTTCGAGGATTACGTCGCCAACCATATCTTCCAGCCGCTGCAGATGGCGCATTCCAGCTTTGCGCAACCGCTGCCGCCGTCGCTGGCGCCGATGTTGTCGAAGGGCTACAAGACCGCTTCGGATGGCACGCCGCAACCGTTCGAGCTGGTCGATCCGGCGCCGGCAGGTTCCCTGAGTTCCACCGCCATGGACATGGCGCATTTCATGATTGCGCAATTGCAGAACGGCCAGTACGGCAGCACGCGCATCCTGCAAGCGCAAACCGCCGAGCTGATGCATAGCCAGCAATACGTGCCGGCGCCAGGCATCAATGGTTTCGATCTTGGCTTCTACCAGGAAAACCGCAACGGCCTGCGCATCATCGGACACGGCGGCGATACGGTGTATTTCCATAGCGACCTGCACTTGCTGCTGGACCAGAACATCGGCGTGTTCATGTCGTTCAACAGCGCCGGCAATCCGGAAGCGCACGGTACGCTGATGGTACGCACGGCGATCTTCGATGCCTTTCTCGACCGCTACTTTCCCCATACGGAGCCGGCACAGCCGACGCTTTCCACCGCCAAGGCCGATGCCGCCAAAGTGGTGGGCTGGTATCAGGCCAGCCGTCGCAACGAAAGCGCCTTGCGCATGCTCTACCTCACCGGACAGGTGAACGTCGGCGCGCAGCCGGACGGCACGCTGCTGGTGTCCTTTCTCACCGACTACGCGGGACAGCCTTTGAAGTGGCGCGAAGTGGGTCCGCTGCAATACCGCGAAGTCAATGGACAAGACAAGCTCGCGTTCGTGACCAATGCGGATGGCAGCATTCGCTACTGGGCGACGGATTATCTGCCTGGCGTGGAAGTGTTCCAGCGCGTGCCCGGGTTCAAGAGCATGGGCAGCGTGGGCGTGTTGGTAGCGATCGCCATCGCGGTGATGCTGGTGACGATGCTGGTCTGGTTCGTCGGCTGGCTGCTGCGCCGCCATTACCGCAGCGCGCTCGAACTCTCGCCTGCGCTGCGGCGCACTCGCCTGCTGTCGCGTCTTGGCATCGTGGCGATGCTGGCCAGCGTGCTGGGCTGGGTCGCGCTGCTGGTCGCCGCTGGCATTGACGAGAACGTACTGCTGCACGGCTCGGCGACGCCGTGGATGGTGCTGCTGTATGTGCTCGGCGTGATTGCATTGCTCGGCGCCATCGCCATCGTCGCGCATGCATGGCGCAACTGGCGTCCCGCCGAGCGCAGCCGCTGGGTACGCGCGGGCGAAACCCTGCTCGCGCTGGCCGCGCTCTATCTGTGCTGGTTCATCCTGGCCTTCGGCCTGGTCAGCTTCAGCACCAGCTATTGACGAGGGAATCTCATGACCAAGCTTTGGCAGGCACCCCTTGCATTGAGTGCTTATGTTGAAAAGCGGCCGCTGACGCAGGCGTTCCACATCACCGGCTACACCTTTACCGAAAGCGAGGTGCTGGTGGTCTGCCTGCAGGATGGCGAACGCATGGGACGCGGCGAAGGGCTGGGTGTGTATTACCGAAACGACACGCCATCCTCCATGCTCAAGCAGATTGAGGCGCTGCGCCAAAGGATCGAACTGGGCGTGACGCGTGAGCAGTTGCAGGAACTGCTACCACCCGGCGGCGCACGCAACGCCCTCGATTGCGCGCTGTGGGACCTGGACGCCAAGCGCGAAGGCAAACCGGTGTGGCAACTGGCCGGCATGCCCACGCCGCAATCACTGCTGACCACCTTCACCTTGAGCGCCGACGAACCGGAAGCGATGGCGGAAAGCGCACGCCAGCTCAGCGATGCGCGCGCACTCAAGCTCAAGCTGACCAACGACCATCGCAACGCCGAACGCGTGCGCGCCGTGCGTGCGGCGCGGCCGGGTGCGTGGATGATGGTGGACGCCAACCAGGGCTTTACGCGTGATTCGCTGCAGGATGCCTTGCCGGCGTTCGTGGAAGCCGGCGTGGCCGTGGTCGAACAGCCCTTCCCGGTTGGCAACGAACACTGGCTCGATGGCTTGAACTCCCCTATTCCGCTCGCCGCCGACGAAAGCGTGCAGGACCATCGCGATCTCAGGGGCATGGTGGGACGCGTGCAGGTGATCAACATCAAGCTGGATAAATGCGGCGGGCTCACCGAGGCATTGACGATGGCGCACATGGCACGCGACCTTGGCTTCAAGCTGATGGTGGGCAACATGGGCGGATCGTCGTGGTCGATGGCGCCGGCCTTCGTGCTGGGCTCGCTGTGTGCGGTGGTGGATCTGGATGGGCCGGTATACGTGCGCACGGATCGCACGCCGGGGGTGAGTTATCGGGATGGGCGGATCTGGTGTCCGGATGAGGTGTGGGGTGGGGCGTGATGATTGCATATCGCCGGAAACTCTCACTCGTCATTCCAGCGAAAGCTGGAATCCAGTTAAAAATGCAGTGCGCAGCCCACGACATAAATGTTTTGAGTGCTTCGCACGACGTATTGGAACTGGATTCCAGCTTTCGCTGGAATGACGCGCAAGAGAGTTTCCGGCAATCGGAAACCTTCAGTTCGCAGTGAATTCGTAGGAAGAAAAGCGCATGGCGTCCACCAACAACCCGCGCGAACGCAACTGGTTCGGCCACCCGCCCGGCCTCACCATCCTGTTCCTCACCGAAATGTGGGAGATGTTCTCCTTCTTCGGCATGCGCGCGCTGCTGGTCTATTACATGACCATGCACCTGGACATCCGCCAGGAATACGCCTCGCTGATCTACGGCGTCTACGCGGCATTCGTGTACTTCACGCCGGTATTCGGCGGCATCGTCGCAGACCGCTGGCTGGGCAAGCGCAAGGCGGTGATCATCGGCGGGGCGACGATGGCGCTGGGGCATTTCATGATGGCCTCCGAGCCGCTGTTCTATCCCGCGCTGGCCACCATCGCGCTGGGCAACGGCTTGTTTCTGCCCAGCCTTGCCAGCCAGATCGAAGGCCTGTATCGCCAAGGCGATCCGCGCAGCAAGAGCGCGTACAACGTGTACTACGTGGGCGTGAATATCGGCGCCTTCATCGCGCCATTGATCTGCGGCAGCCTGGGCGAAGCCTATGGCTGGCATTGGGGCTTTGCGGCGGCGGGCATCGGCATGCTGGCCTCGCTGGTGATTTACCTGGCCGGCCAGCATCACCTGCCGCGCGAAACCCAGCGCGCCGACACCAACCAGCCGGCACGGCCGCCGCTCGATCCGTCGGCATGGCGCCGGCTGGCATTCCTGATCGGCGTGGCGGCCATCATCGTGGTGTTTCGCGGTGCCTACGAACAGGTCGGCAACACCATCGCGCTATGGGCGGACGAAGGCGTGGATCGCCACGTCACCGCCAACTGGAGCATTCCCATGACGTGGTTCCAGTCGCTCGATTCGTTCGTGGTATTCACGGCAACGCCTTTGCTGCTGGCACGCTGGGCGCGCCTGGCCAGGCGCGGCATCGAAACACCCTGGCTGCACAAGATGGCGTTCGGCGCGGCGGTGGTGGGGCTCTCCTATGTGTTGCTGGCCGCGGTATCCGCCTGGGCCGAGGCCCACGGCACGCGCGCCCATTGGGGCTGGCTTACCGGCTGGTTCGTGTTGATGACGCTGGGCGAGCTGTACATCCTGCCGGTGGGCCTTGGCCTGTTCGGGCGCATGGCGCCGGAAGGTTTTCGCGCCACCTGCATCGCCATCTGGTTCTTCGCCGGCTTCTTCGGCAACCTGCTGGCCGGCGCGCTGGGCACCTTGTGGAGTCCGCTGTCGCACGGCTGGTTCTTCATGCTGATCGGCGGCGTGGCCGGTGTGGCCGCGTTGCTGCTGTATGTGGTCGGCGTGCGCATGGGACAGGTGGAAAAGCGCGAGAATGCAGGCCTGGCCGCCATGCTTTCCCGGTAACCCGATGACGACACCCAAGGACCTGCAACAACTGCTCAAGGATCGCTGGGACAGCTTCACCGCGTCCGAGCAGAAGATCGCCCATTACCTGCTGCACCACATCCGCGACCTGCCGTTCGAAACCGCCGCATCGCTGAGCAAGCGCGTCGGCGTGAGCCCCATGACGGTCGGCCGCTTCCTGCGCACGCTGGGCTACGACGGCCTCAACGAATTGAAGGAAGAACTGCGCGGCGACGGCAGCTGGCGCCATCTGTACAAGGAACCGGAACAACCCAAGGACACCGACACGGTGGCTGCGCACCTGCAAGCGGAAATCCGTGCGCTCACCGAGGTACATGCATTGGTCGGCAGCAAGGAATGGAAATCCGTGCTGAAACTGCTGATGACCGCCGACCGCGTTTCCGTCGCCAGCTTCCAGCACGCCGCCTTCCTCGGCGAAGGGCTTACCAAGACCCTAGAACAACTCAGGCCGCACGTGTCGTTCCACTCGGGCATCGACGGCGCCTATATCGACATGCTGCTCGACACCACGCGCAACAGCTGCGTGGTGCTGATCGACATGCGCCGCTACTTCAAGCAATTCCGCGTGATCGCCGAGGAAGTCGCCACACGCGGCATCCCGCTGGTGATGATCACCGACACCGACTGCTACTGGGCACGCGACCTCACCCCGCACGTGCTGATGATCCCGCCCAGCTGGGTGTGGCACAGCTACAGCGCCTACATCACCCTGTTCAGCCTGCTGGCCACATCGTTCGTGCAGGAGACCGGCGAGGACGTGATGGAGCGGCTGGGGGATATCAACCAGCTGCGGCAGAAGCTGGTGGGGTATCTGGGCGCGGGCGTGCGAGAGCCGTCCGCGGGTGGCGGCAGCCGCGCCGACACGGGCAAGCGCAAACCCAAGAAACCAGGCTGACCGCGTAGGCTGGGGTGGCAATCCCGGCATTCGACGCCCACCTGTCATATAGCCTCATAGGCGCGTGAGTGCTTTCCGTGCCTATCTGGTTGCACCGCTACCACCCCCGTGCAACCCCGCCGGACAGAACCGGCACTCACCGGCGAAGGACCCTATCAGCGCCAACCCCACAGGCAGACTTGGGCTGTCAGTCATTCCATCAAGAACAACTTGTCATCAAGGTCATCGACGGCATGCATACCGGAGAGCAGTACCACCAGATTATCCAGAGCTCGCCGCGAGACCGGATGGTACGCAGCCAGTTCCAGAAGATCGCGCTGGATCTGCTGCCCGAAGGTGCCGACGTGCTCGATTTCGGCGCCGGGACCGGCATCGATGCGCGAGTGTTTGCCACCAGCGGACACCGTACCTTCGTCTACGAACCGTCGGAGGCGATGCGCGGACACTTGTTGCAACATTGCCGCGACGAAATTGCCGGGGCGCGCGTTGTTCCGCTGGCCTCACCGCTGGCCTGCAAGGTAGCGGGAGTGACGGCGAACTTCGCCGTACTCAATCACTTTGAAGATCACACCGCGCTATTTGAAGAGTTGGCGGGTGTCGTCCACAAGGGCGGTTTCGTATTGGCCAGCATGCTCAGCCCTTATTACCTGGGCGATGCGCGTTACGGCTGGTGGCGAAAGAACCTGGTCAATCTTGTACGGCACGGGCGCTACGGCATTGCCAGTGAAAGCCGCATTCATCGCTTCACGCCGCAAGTCGTGGCCCAAGCCGCGGCACCTCACTTCAAGCTGGAGCAGGTCACTCCGCGTGGCCTTGGATTGGCTGCCAATCTTTATATGTTTTTGCTGTTCCGGCGGCACTGACATGTTGAAGGATTGGCTGAGACCATTCGTACGTCCGCTGCCGCAGTGGTCTCCGGTGGCGATTAATCCTCCGTCGCAACTGATTAGCGCAACCTTGCGCTGGAACGGCAATGTGGCGGATGTCACAGCGGACCACACCGTGGCCTCGCTCAATCCACTCACCATCGCGAGCAGCATCGATACCGGCGGCCATGCCTTGCTCGAATACAGCGATAGCGCCATGGGGAAAACCCTTGGCGTGTTGCACCTGACAAAAACAGGCTCGATCGCGACGGAACAATCATCCGTCACGTTGTACAGCGTCCTAGCCGGCGAACATCACTGCCTTGGATGGCCTCGACGTTCCTGGAACGCCTGGCTGCAAAATCGAAGCATGATTAGAAATAGCCGGTCGAACCACCTGAACATGGCACCGGCCGCGGCACAACAGCTGATGATCGCGTATCTCTATCCGCGGCCGGTCGTCCTGGTCTCCGTCGATACGCCCGATCATCGAAACATCTTCCCCATGGACTTGATCGGCCCACTTGAGCGCAGCGGCCTTTTTTCGCTCGCACTACGCAGTACCAACGTTTCGCAGGCGGTCATGCGCGATGCGCGCCAGGTCGCCTTTTCCGCCATTCCCGCAACCATGAAGGCGACGGTCTACAAGCTCGCGGAGCATCACAAGACGCCGCTACAAGATTGGAGCACGCTTTCGTTTCCCGTCCGCCCATCACGGGAATTTGCCATCCCGGTGGTTGCCCAGGCACCGCGCGTGCGGGAACTGAGCATCGTGCATAGCCAGGAGATCGGCATACACACGTTTTTCCTTGGCCGCATCAGCTCGGATGAAAGTCTTACCAGCGTCGATCAACTTCACCATACGGCGGGTTTTCATCAAGCCTATCGCCGCAAACGTGGCATGCCGTTTGTCGAGATTTAGAAAAGAAGATCGCTTGCATCTTCAATTGTTTGTAACTGCAGCCAGATTATCTTTTATCCAATCCGCCGCATCCTCACCGACCTCCTTGGCGAGGCGATTCATGATGCCGCAAGTACTTTTAAACGGTCCCCATACGCCACCGTTCGACGTACGCTTCGATGTGGTTGTCTGCAGCACCTTGCCGTCCTTGATCAGGTCCAGCGTGACCGACAGGTGCCTGGGGCCGGTCCAGCCGCCGCCGACCGAAGCGCCCCACACCGAGGTGATGGTGGTTTTCAATAGCAGCCCATCAGCCGGGTGCACGCTACCGTCCACCTGCCGGGTGCGGTCATAGACTTTACTGACCGATGCAAAGACCTGATCCGCGACCAATTGCGGCACCTTGCATTGCGCCTTGATGCCACCGGGAATGGACGTGCTTTCCGGCAAAACGGCAGGCGTTTGGACATTCAAGACATTTCCTGCCATGCAGCTTGTCGACAAAGCTGCAAGGGCGAGCGCAAATACCGTCTTCTTCATGATTTCCCCCTGCTCCGATCATTCCTTTGGGTGAAAGCTTACCTGCAATCGTGGCAAGCAGCGCGAGCACCTAAGGATGCTCCGATTTAATCCACGAAACGTCACGCTCGCAGTGATCCGCTCCCTCCCCTGCGGCAGCAGTGAGGGTTGGGGCTGAGGTATCCCCACGTTTTTGCTCGTCATTCCGGCGAAGGCCGGAATCCAGTGAAATATGATGTGCGAAGCACGCCGCATTAAAAAAATAATGTGTGCTGCGCACGATGTTACTTAGACTGGGTTCCGGCCTTCGCCCATTGCTGTCCGGGGGGAAATGAAGTTCTTCAGAAATGCGCGGGCATAGCACCCCGCATCGAAAATTTTCCATGGAAATTCAGTGCCATCAGTCCGTCATTCCAGCGAAAGCTGGAATCCAGTGCCTTTGCAGATTTTCAAGTCGCTGGATTCCAGCTTTCGCTGGAATGACGTCGTTTTAGCTCTCCCGCAAGAACAGCGAAAAATTTCCCGGAAAGCAGTGGGCTTTCGCCGGAATGACGAGCGAAAATGGAGGGATACCTCGCCCCTGCCCCTCCCCTGCATGCAGGGAAGGGAACTGTTCTTCGCGAACATCAAAGCGTCCCGCCTAAGTGAGCGCCATTGCACCTAAGGGTGTCCTGGTTTACCCCTGATCGAACCGCGCAGGCGGAGATGAAATTCCAGCGCTCGCGCGAATTCCTACGCTGGGATTTTTATCCAGCCACGCGCGCGCCGCTGCAATCGGAATGAATCGGGACTTTTCCTAAACAGCACGAACGTGGGGGCAATCCGCGCGTGTGGCCGTCAAGCCGCGGCAAGGGCGCTCACGATCTTGTCGAGGTCCGCATCGCTTACGGGGTTGTACACGATCATCGTCAGGTCCGGGCGCCCATCCACGGCAAAGGCCGAGTGTTCGAAGCCGAAAGGCCCGAGCACGGGATGATTGATGTGCTTGACCCGTTCCTGCTGGGCGTGAACATGCGTGTCGCGCCACATGCGTTCGAAGTCTGGGCTGCGGCGGCACAGTTCGTCGACCAGATCGGCAACGGCCGACGCCGCACCGGCGCGCACAACGTCCGCGCGGAATGAACCGACGACATAGCGCGCCACGCTTTCCCAATCGTGTTGCGATGCGCGCACGCGTGGATTGAGGAAGATGTGCTTCAACACATTGCGGTCTTCGGGCGCCAGCGAGCCATAGTCGACCAGCAGCACGGTGGCCGCCTTGTTCCACGCCACGACGTCCCAGGTGGCGGTGCGAATAAGCGCCGGACTCGGGTTGAGCCGGTCGAGCACGCGCTGCAAGCGCGGTGTAATCGCATCGTGCGGCTCATAACGCACTTCCGGCGGGCGGCCCAGGCCGAGCATAAAAACGTGTTCGCGCTCGATCTGCGTCAACATCAAGGCTTCGGCAATGCGTTCGAGCACTTCCGCCGAAGGCGCGCCGCCACGGCCTTGCTCCAGCCACGTGTACCACGCGGTGCTGATGTTGGCGCGTTGCGCGACTTCTTCCCTTCGCAGGCCCGGTGTGCGGCGACGTTTGGAGACAAAGCCGAGCGCCGCCGGATCCAGCTTGCTGCGGCGGTCTTTCAGGTAAATCCCTAGCGGGTTGGGGCGTGCTTCTTCGCTCATCCTGGTAGTCACTATCACACGATAAGGTCACTACTTTTCCACGATGGATCCAGGCGCGATGTTAGCGCCAGTTCAATGCGGAGGTCATGTTTCATGCGTGTATTTGTGACAGGCGCAAGCGGTTGGGTCGGTTCGGCCGTCGTCAAGGAGCTGTTGTCGTCGGGACACCATGTGCTGGGGCTGGTGCGATCGGAAGCCGGTGCAAAGAAGGTCGCCGAACTCGGTGCCGAGGTGCTGCATGGCACCCTTGACGACCTGGCCACGCTGCAACAAGCCGCCGTGCAAGCGGATGGCGTCATCCACACTGCGTTCCATCACGATTTCAGCAAAATCGTCGAAAGCTCCGAACAGGAGCGACGCGCCATCGAGGCCATCGGCAGCAAACTGGAAGGTTCGCATCGCCCGTTCGTGGTGACGTCGGGCGTCGCCTTGCTTGCACCGGGTCGAGTGACGAGTGAAGACGATGCCTCACCTCCCCCACTCGCTTCGTTCCCGCGCGCCCCGGAAACCACCGCCTTCGCCTTTGCAGCACGCGGCGTGCGCGTGGCTGCGGTGCGCCTTGCGCCAACCGTGCACGGCATCGGCGACAACGGTTTTGTGCCGCGGCTGGTGCACTTTGCACGGCAAACGGGCATCTCGGCCTATGTGGATGAGGGCCGCAATCGCTGGCCGACCGTGCACCGTCTTGATGCGGCACATCTGTATCGCCTGGCATTGGAAAACGAGGCCGCCCACGGGCCATTCCACGCCATCACCGAAGAAGGCGTAACACTCAAGCAGATTGCCGAAGCCATCGGCCGTGGCCTGGATATACCGGTGGTCTCGCTATCCGGAGAGAAGGCGGCCGAGCACTTCAGCTGGTTCACGCGTTTCGCAGGCATCGACTGCCCCAGCTCCAGCCCGCGCTCGCGCAGTTTGCTGGGTTGGAAACCGGAGCAACCGACGCTGCTGGAAGACATGGCCCATGCGGCATATTTCGAGGCGCACCAGTAAACGATAAGAGGAGTGCACGGATGCGGGGAAACCCTGCCTTCTCGCGCGACGCGAAACGCATGCGTGACGGCGATGTGGCCCATCGCCTGGCGCGAGCCCAGCGGGCTTGATACCTACTGCCACACGGGACGGCGCGAACCGATACCGTTTTCCTCGCCGAGGCGGTTGAGTACGTCGTCGATACGGCCGTTGATCGCTTCGAACACAAAGCTGAGTTCGGCGCGGCCAAGAACCAACGCGGTGCTGCCATCGTCGCTGTCTGCGCAGTAGGCAATCTGCGCCATCACGGTCAACATGGCTTGCAGGTCTCTGAGGCTTTCGTAGCCGGCTTCGGACAATAGATAAAGCTGCGGCCCGCAGTGGCCGCCTTGCATGTCATCCATAGCAATCTCCATACGCTTAGGTCACGCCGCGTATTGCGCGCGGCGTGAAGGGCTCTCAGGAAAAAATCCTGCTCGCTTTATCGGAATCAGCTGCTTCCGGTTCGGCGAGTGCCCACTTGGGCTCGACGTCGCGCGGCCCGCGCGGCGGTGAAGTAGGGAAAAAGCACCATGGCGGGGGCACGTGAGTGTGCGGGTGCCGTATGATTCGATCTAACCATCATTGACTCCTGGTAAGTTTGTGGTGGCCAGCGGATTGCCTGGGGTCCAGCCCAGGTGATCCGCGCTACTTCACTTCATGTCGGGCGTGTCGCGGTCATCACACGGATGCACACGCCCGACAGCCGCACCTTCGCACAAAAGCGAGCTTGGCGTCTGTCAGAAGCGAGTGATGGAATGCCTTGGGGAAAACCTACAGCGTGAGGCGCACCGCGGCGCCATGAGGTTGCAGACGGTGCATGTGATTGACCCGCGCAAGACTGCCGGCTGAGTCGATCAAGCGTGCCCATTGCGCCATCGCATGGCATGTCGTTTCTTGCGGGGCATGGATCAACGTCGCACGACGCCTTCGTGTTGAGTCCGTGTCATCGCGTGCAAGACCTGCAGATATTGCGGTCGCGCCAACAGGTAGCTGTTATCGTGGCGGCCACCCTGCACCGGGTAGAACGTGACGTTTGCATGCCCTTGTACAACCGCCTGCGCCTCGGAAAAGGGCGTGACGTCATCAGCAGTTCCCTGGAACACGGCGATGGGAATATCGGTCAGGCGCGCAAGCACAAGAGACACGGGATAGAGGTGTCCGCCCAAAAGCCGCTGGATGGGTAACAGCTGCCAGCCACGTGCCAGCGGATGACGAGCGATCCACGCACGAATAACCACGGCGAGACTGGCGCCCAGGCCATCAACTACGACACCTGCGGGCCGGATCCGCTCCGCTTCCAGCAGTGCAACGGTTGCGCCAAGTGACCGGCCAATGAAAACGCTTTGGCTGAGGTCGCAGTTTGCGGTGTGAGCGACGGCCCTGACTGCGTTTTCGACTTGATCAAAAAGCAATGCGAGGCGTGCTTGGCCGCCAGAACCGTCCTGGCCCGGATAGGAAACTGCGAAAACTGCCGCTCCGCTCGTGCGCAGGTAGGGAAAGAGCGTGCGCTCGTAGGTGCCGATACCGCCATGCTGGCCGGGAAAGAAGAAAATGCATGCGCTGCCGCTACCGTTGTATCGGCGGACGGCAATGTTGGCGTCGTTGCCTACGGCGATGCGGTAGCGCTGCGATTCGTGGGTAGTGTCGTGCGACTGGGAGGAAAAAATCAGGCGATCGAGACGCCAATGGATGAGAGCCGCCGGGAGTGCAAAGTAGAAAACGGCGGCGAGGACCGCAGCGCCCAGTGTCTTAAGCAACCAGCTCTTGGTTGCCGAGGTCATAGCATTACGCCCCTTTCTGACGTCTAATCACGCCTTCAACAAAAAGCAACCAGAAGCCAACATAGGCCAACAGAAGCAGGCTAGCCAGTCCTCTCCCCAAAACACTGATGCGGGGCACCGGTACAGTGGGATGGAAGAATTGCCTGCACGACGGCCACCACAGAGCTGCGAGCGATAACCCACCAATTGACAAAGCCACACCCAACACGATCCTCCGGCCTAGCAGGCGTTTACGGCTGAGGCTGCCACTATCTGGGGTCACTTCGTCTTCCTGCTCCGCTACCTCATAGTCTCCTTTCCAGGTTGCGTTAAGCACTTCGAATGCGACGGCCAGATGCTCCCTGCGCACGAAGATGCGAACGCCGCCCAGGGCATAGAACCACAATGGATCGACGTGCACGACATTCGCGCCGGACAGGTGCGCGTCAACGCTTTCGGCATGCAGGCGACCAAGCAGAATTTGCGCATTGAGCGGTGAAAGGCCGCGCACGAGCTGCCGATAGGCAGGCGAGATTCCACCAGTTTCGTTTCCGCCGCGGAAAGCATCGGTTGCGCCAACGGGTAGCAAATCCCTTCGGCTCAACTCCGCCGTCAACATGCCGAGCGCGGACCCGTCGAGCTTCACTGAAGCGGCATATTGCTGTAATTCGTCATCCGACATTTGCGTGAAGCGTCGTACGAGATCGTCTTCCATAACTCCCCCTTTGCTAATTTATGTACGACGAGCAATCGCCTTCCGGGACTGTCGATAACAAGCAAAGGCAAAGACGAGAAATCCAACGCCAAGGAGGACCGTGAAATCCAGCACTCCGCTTGGCGACGAAAGCCCCCAGGCTATAAACACCGCTCCCATGAAGGCGTAAAAAATCGGCGCTATCAAGATGTTTTTCGGGGCAGCGGCAACAATTCGCTGATTCCGCTTGAGCATGTCGTGATAGAGCTGCACAGTTGCCTCATGCTCACCTTTGCACGACAGGCCATGCCCCAGGTCGACGATGCACTCATGGCAAAGACCTTTGGCGCATGCTTTGCAATTCCCCAGAGCCACCGTGCCTGGATGGTTGAAGCAATTCATAAAATCCCCCTGACAGAATATCTACTTCTGTTCCTTCTCGTAGGCTTTCACGAGCACGAAGCCGGACGGCCGATTGATACCAATAGTTGCCGCCGCCAATTTAATTGCGACTGCCGTGGACGATAAGCAAGGGACTGTCGCGATGGAACTCCAAGGGTTCGCTCACGTTGAAGCCCCACTCTCAGCCTTGTGCTGCCTTTTCCCGCATAGCTTCATACTTACCAAGAAGTATCTCTGCATACGCTAGGTCATTGCTGGTATCAGATTTGTCGTCTTCGTTCTGCGCGCCGCTTTCAAGGAGCGTGTTGTACTTTTCTATCAACGCTTCGAGCGCTTCGATGATGCAGTTGATCTCAGCCCATTCCATATCTTTTTCCTCAGCAGTTTATCCAGCGACCGCCACGAGCAATGGCTTCTTCGATAGGCAGCTTGGATACATCCAACAGGCTGCATAGCTGCTCGGTATACGCCGTCAGCAACATATCTTCCGAAGGTCGAATGGTGTAGTGCGTTATGCCTGTTTTTGGATTCGTTGTGTCGCGGGTCACCACCAATCCATGCGGAACTATAGTTCCCGCCTTGATCCACCACCAATTTGGCTCTGGGCGCGGAGCGGTGAACGTCGATATGCCACCGGACATACCCTTGACCTTGATAAGGCCAGACTGCGGGTCTTTGACTTTGATGATGTCCTTGTCCCGGACGTTATCGAATCGCGGCGACGTAGCATTGCCACCTCGATAGAGGTCGATGTCAATCTTCATCGAAGCCTCTATTCGCACCAAATATTGCCCTGATCCCATGGCTCCTCCCTGCGTTTTTGCTGCCGAATCTACTTCGGTAGATGGCAACAAGTTGATCTACTTGAGCCCCAAATTAGAGCTGGAATTGTTACAAGAGTAACCCGACCCATGCTGCCCTGCCCCGCATATGCTTCAGAAGCGAGCCCGGCCGACTTGGATTTTCGCGCCCGCTTCCGAAGTGAGCCTGGAACCGTTTTTCATATCCTGGTGGAGCTTGCTTCATAAGGTCTGACGCCCCTGATTGATATCTACTTCTGTTCCTTCTCGTAGGCTTTCACGAGCACGAAGCCAGATGGTTCGATCTGATAGTAATAGTCGCCGCCGCCACTTTCGTTACGGCTGCCGTGGGCGATAAGCAAGCGACTGTCGCGATGGAACTCCAAGGGCTCGCTCACGTTGAAATCCCAGCAACAGATGGTGAAAGGAAGCCAGACCACTTTGCCGCTTTGCGCATCGATCGCCGCACCCATGACACAAGAGGCACCACAGCCCCAGCTGACCAGCGTGTAATGCCCGCCGAAGTTGGGCTTACGCCCGCTTAGTTGGCGCAGGCGTGTGGCGTATTCGCGGTCTTTGGCGGAAACGATTTGCAGCTTCGCAGGCCGACCTTTGAACGGCTGTGCGGGGAAGTCACCAAATATTGGGGCCGATTCACCGGCGAATGCCAACCCGTGACAGAAAACCATCATGCTGAGGACAGCGATAAGAATACGCTTCATTTTTTAGTACCAATGATGTTTTTCCCAGAATGCCCGCGCCAGACTCGCCGTGTGGTATCTACCCATGATGTAGCGGATACCGCCCTGGCATTCCTCGACCGCATTCCCGAATGACTTTTCGCCATGGGGATTGAGTCCGTATTGCGGGCGAAGCAGTTGATATAAGCCGCGCGCTGTGGAAGCCGGATTTCGCGCGTCCACGACGCCGCTGGATTCCTGCGCCATGATCCACAACAAGTCGTCGAAGCTTGTAACAGGGACGGCTTCCAGCACCATGGCTTTGCGAAGTGCGTCTTGAACAGAAATGGGAGCGACAGATGTGTCTTTGGCTTCCCAACCTTTCTTTTGCTGCTTGAATGGCCTATGGCCGTGCGCGTGCTTGTGCATTTGCAAACCTTCTTTCCCTAAAGATTTATTCTGAAATCCAGACTACGTTGATGCGGCCAGCCACTCATGGGAACAGACTTGCTACCAATAACTCAACCTGACCCCTATATTTGCGGAAACCTTCTTTGGAACCGTCTTCGCAAACGTTATCTGGCACCATTTTTTTTCAGCCAATCCCATGCATCACGAGGCAGCCACCCTCCGACCTCGCAATTACTAATATCAACAATTAACAATCTGTCATTGGCGTCGATTAATGCATTTAATTTAGACTGTAGATCCCGCACAGTTTCGTTGGTCGCGACCACCCAATTCGATTCCATATAGTGCCACCAGCCAGGCGAGGCCTTAATAGCCTCCTGCAATGCATTGTAATTTCTTCCAGGCGCTTTGAGATCGTAATCTATCAACATTAGTTTCATGTTACTTCCTTAAATTTTTCCTTAGCCTCAGAAACGGTTAAGACGGCGAAGTCGAACTTCGAATTATTACCGTAGTCTTTAGCAGAGCTTCCTGCCCAATAGATTGAAACATAGTATTTAATTGGCCGGCGAATATTCTCTGAAAATATAGTAATAGGGAGAACCACTCTCCCGAGGCCAACTTTCATATACTCGCCTTTAGACTGCGACTGAGAGCCTCTCAAAAAACTAAGATGAAGACAGTGCCTATCAACAGAGATTGTCTGCGCATCTTTACTGACACCTTCTGCTTGCTCGCTTTTCACACAAGCTACTTCTAGGAAATAAGGAAAATTTGGAACCAAATCTATTGGCCTATCATCATCCGGCCAAGGAATTACTCTTGGCAAAATTTCATCTTTGTGTAACTCGGGATCACCATCCCTAGTTTTGTAAACACAATCTACGACGACCCTGCTCGCCTTAGCGATGGATCTACCTCTGTTCGTAATACATATCCGAAGGTGTAGTTGATCTTTGACCGAAATTTCACTCGATTCCGAAGATACACGTTCAGAAGTGAGTTCCACGTGGGGAAGGGATGCAGTGGTTGTGATGTGCAATTTTGGACGCGCCAAATAAGCACGCAACCTATCTCCGAATACGGCTAGAAGCGCAACGACAAACGTTCCCAGTGCAATAA
The DNA here is from genome assembly GCF_036746095.1 of Dyella sp. Lineage (NCBI taxonomy): Bacteria > Pseudomonadati > Pseudomonadota > Gammaproteobacteria > Lysobacterales > Rhodanobacteraceae > Dyella > Dyella sp. The sequence goes on along the minus strand of NZ_DAIOEU010000015.1, from coordinate 678 downwards.
ATAAGTCGAATACGTATTCATAATTCGACAAAGGTTTTTCATTTGATGCAGGAATCTGAACTATGACTCTCTGTCCAGCGTATACAGACGAACTTGCACCACCAGCGATTGAGGCGGGATCTCTCGATGAGTCACCGCCCACTTGCGCCCCCTGTTCTTCCATGCGCATCCCCTATAGATGATATTTACTCGTCTTTTATCCGCACTTCGAATACCCACAATTCAAACAAGTCTGACACCCATCCATCAGCACCAACGCCTTCGTATTGCACTTCGCACACAACGTAGCCCCCGGCGGGAAGCCGGCTGAGTCGTTGGTATCAGCATCCGTGGGACTGACCACGCTCAGGTCAGTTTTTTTTTGAGTGGCGTTTTCGTAAGCGGCGCGCTTCTCGGCGATCAGCGCACGCTGGGCATCACTCATCTCGGGGTCGTGGATGAGGCCGATGTTCTTCATGTGCTGCTCGATCACCGCGCCGATCTCGGCGACGATGCTGGGCATGTACACGCCGCCGGCCTTGAAGTAGCCGCCGCGCGGGTCGAATACGGCCTTGAGCTCTTCGACGATGAAGGTGACGTCGCCGCCTTTGCGGAAGACGGCGGAGAGGATGCGGGTGAGCGCGACGATCCACTGGAAGTGGTCCATGTTCTTCGAGTTGATGAAGATCTCGAAGGGGC
>NZ_DAIOEU010000014.1:0-83003 GCF_036746095.1 Dyella sp. | reverse complement strand
CCTGGAACACACGGTCAAGCACACCACTCTTGGACCAGCGATTCATCCGCGTATATCGACCCGATAGCGATCTAGATATCGCAATTGAGCTTGACCTTTCAGCAACAGGCAGTGTCGATAAAAGTGGCGGACTGCTTACTTGGTCTTTGGTGGAGAAATGTTGGGCAGAGGAAATCCATCAGCTCGTTGGGCTTACCATTGACCTCAATCAATATTTAAAAGATTTCAGTTTATCCGACATTCCCCAAAACGTTAGGAGATCGAACATTCTTGTCTTTGCAAACGGGCGGTATATCGAGCAGGGCGATGGCCGGCTAAACCCCTGAGAGTGCGACAAGTACCCATATCAATGGTCGAGGAGTGTATCGACTAGAATTTGCTTGAAAGCCTGCGCTCCGAAAAGAATGTGATTGGCAAGCGGCCAATAAAGTCTGGCCAAAACTAGTCTGCCGATATTCCAAAACAAGGTATCTATGTCTTCAAAAAAGGTCGCTCCCGGTGAGGGAGAGCGTCGAGCCCAGCGAGGGTATGGACGGCAGTACGACTCTGCCGCCGCAGCCATCTACGCCGCGTTGGACAGGGCTGACTTGCTCTGGGTTGGCTTGGCAGATCGGTCAGCCGGCATCGCGGATGATGTCGTTCTTGGATTTGCGGATCGCATTGTTGGCTACCAGTTCAAAACGTCACAGTTTCCAGGCAAATTCACCCTTAGCACTCTACTCATGGGGGCCAACGGTCTATGGCATCCGCTAGCTGATGCATGGCGGGCGTTAAAACGCGACAATCCAGGTTGCGTCGTCAATATTCACTTGGTGACGAATGATTTTCCCGCTACTGATGATTCACTGGACAAATCTTCCGTAGGGCATAGTGCAGCTTTTCTCCTTGAGTGGGAGCAGCATCGCGATCGGACGTTGAGCGAGTGGTGCGCCGGGCCGTGGCAAGCATTTTTCGATGAGCTATTGCAAGCCTCTGGGTTAGAGGAAGAGGCGTTCGCCGAATTTTTTCGAGGATTTCATCTGACCTGCGGATCGAGCGCAGATCTTTTTCAACTGCACCGACTTTCCCCTGAAGGCGCTAGGCTTGCGATCGAGATTTCGAAAGTGCTCCCCCGGTTAGTGGCTGATCCGCGGGACAAAGATCGATGGAGCAAGTCTGAGTTGCTCGACGAGCTCAATTGGCGTGACAGCACCAGGACGAGACATCATCATTCCTTTCCCATCGGTGCTTACGTACAACGAAATGCGATCACCGAGCATTCGCTTCGCGAAGCCATCCGTAACGCCTTAAGCGGGTATGTGGCGCTGGTCGGCCCACCGGGCGCAGGTAAATCCACGCTACTACAGCACTCCCTAGCAACAGAAGCTGGGTTACTGGTCGTGCGTTATCTGGCCTACATTCCAGGTAACGGCCAAGGGTTAGGGCGCGGCGAGGCAGACGACTTTCTTGATGATGTCGCCGCTCAGTTAAAGGACAGTGGACTATTGGGACTGCGTTACCACAACGAAACCTTATCGGAGCGGCGTGAGCATTTTGCCAAACTCATCAAGGAAGCAGGGCGGCGCTATAAGGAAGACAAACTCCGAACGCTCATTGTAGTTGACGGACTCGATCACGTTCCGCGTGAAGAGCGCCCCGATCGTTCATTATTGGCGGAATTGCCACTCCCCGAGGCCATTCCCGAAGGAGTGCTGTTTGTTCTGGGCACGCAGCGTCTCGATCTCACCGACTTGAAACCCGCTGTTCGCAGCCAAGCCAGCGCGACCGGTCGCCAAGTCGAGGTGGCTCCCCTTGCTCGAGAGTCTGTCCATCGGATGGCTGACCAGATGGAATTGGATGACTCCATTGCGCACGATCAAGTTTTCGATCTTTCGCGTGGACACCCATTGGTGACGCGATACATCATCGAAGCACTCCGAAGCGCCAATGCGAACGAGCAAGCAAATATCCTTGCCGGCTCCATAAAATTCGAAGGCGACATTGAAGCCATCTACGAATCGGCGTGGCGAGGCATCGCGAACGACCATGAAGCGAATAACGTCTTGGGCTATCTTGCAAGGGCAGAGGGGCCTGTGCCTTTGCCTTTGTTAGCCACGATTGTTTCCGAGGAAGCAATTGAACGGACACTCATCTCTACCAGACATTTGCTTATTAAGAGCTCGAAAGGCTGGAGTGTTTTTCACAACAGCTTTCGCCTTTTCATTTTGGGAAAGCCGCGCCTTCGGCTTGGCGACATTGATCACACGTATTCAACGCAGATCTATCGCCAATTGGCGACCCTCGCTCGCAATGCACCAACTGATACCCCGCAACGCTGGTTAGAGCTTCGGTATTTGGCGCGCGCCGGTGATGCGGATGATGTTTTGCGACTTGCCCAGCCCAAGCGGTTTCGAGAACAACTGGCTCAAGGGCGCAGAGTCAGTGATATACAAGGTGATATCCGGCTGGCTTATGCCGCATCGTTGACGAAATATGACACATCTGCTGTTCTGCGCTTACTTCTTTCCGAGGACGAAATTGGTCGTCGCACAACCACATTAGAAGGTGCTACGGAGCTACCGGAAGCCTTACTGGCAACGGGTGACATTGATGCCGCTGAAGCGCTGGCTGAGGAGTACGGTCACTATGGTTATGAGATCGTTGATGCATTCCTGGAGAGAGGATCCTTCAGCCGAGCGAGGGAGTTGTTCGAAAAATTAGAGCCGCTGCAACAGCTACTGACAGGTCGTATGGACGCGCAAAGACTGCGCGACAACTCATGCAAGCTGTTTGGGTGGGTCCGACGCGCCGTTCATTTTAGGGATATTGAATCAATTAATAAGGCGATTCAGCGATTAGCCGCTGCCACCGTCACCGCTAGCCATCTCCCCCAGGAAGAACAGGAGGCTGAAAAGCACGAGCTGACTCATAATCTGAGTTACGCCGCAACCTTGGCCATTGTAGCGTCCCGCCCCGAAGCGGACATTCGAGAGGTTGCTGAACAACTAAAGGTACCTGAGGACCGAATGCTCCCCCTGTTCGCAGAGGCTGGTCTATCGGCACACGCCACCGCTGCTACGGAACGTACGCTCGCCTTGCTGCGTTCACTCATTGTCGACGTTCACTTTCTGGAATTGCCCAATGCGTGGCGCCGCAGCATGGCATGGAGCATGGTGCTCGTCGGTGAGTGGGAAACGGCGCATAGAATTTTTGATGGGCTTGTACCACCCGCGATATCCATGCTCGACAAAGAGACTGCCGAGGATGCGCCTGAGTATTTAACACAAGCGATCATCAAGCATGCCAGGTTGGCCACAGTTCTCGAGCGTCCATTCGGGGAGGCCACCCAATCTGAGCACGCAGTCTTGCGCCCCCTTCAGATTCATGCCATTGCTGCGGGCAAGCTTCTCGGAAGATTGCACGCGAGTCATCCTCGTGCACAAGGGGAAGTACATCGCGCCACCCAAACGGCCCTCGCATACTTATCGCAAGTTCGTGCCCGGGGCGGCGACGATTTCTTTGCTGTGCGCCGCGTGGTGATGGCTGCACCGGTACTAGGGCGCGCCTTTATTAAGGCCGCGGCGCTTTGTGGTAAGCAAGAATTTCAGGATGTATTAGGGGCATTCGATCGCGCTTTTGTCACTGCGGATGAACAGAGCGGGATACGTCCTAACTTACGGCGACACGTTGCTCTTGCGGTCTACGCAGCAACCGGTGACACCGTTGAGGCCTCAAGTCGACTGGAGTCGTTGCTTGCCTATCAGGACCACACACCAAGCTCGCAGGTGAATGGCTTGGCCGAACTGGCGACTGCTTTTGCAACGGTTGGTGACGAGACACGTGCGCGTGAACTTCTCAACGAAGTGCCGCACGCCACGCTCGGTTATGCGCTCGCACCCAAGAAAGACCCACAGTACGCCACGTGGATAGAGCTGTTGATACGCGCTAACGATCTGGACCCGGCACGCCGTAGCGAGCGTGTCGCATTGCTGATGCAGCAAATAGGCGGCATGGCCAAAACGGAGGGAAGTTCGGCCGCGCATCGCATGACCCACTCCATGATGGTTCAGGCAGCAATGCATGATGCAGGCGCCGGACTCGCCGTCGCCACAGCACTGATGAATGACGGCATGACCGGATGGCCTAACGCCGTTGACGCAATCCTCATAGGTATCGTCAAACGCCGCCCGGATTTTGCATTGGGTTGCGCGATGGCTTGGATGTCGTTATCGCTACCTTTCTACGTGGAACCGTACTATCGAGAAAGCCAGTCTGGGGAATTTGTAGATGTTGCCATGAGCCAGGTGCCTGAGAACGACCTGGCAGCCTTGGTGAATAGACTTCAAGAGACCATCGAAACAGATAGCCTGTTCGCATTGCGTGGCCTTCTTATGGAGAAGTTACACCAGGCTGCACTCGAGCGAGGGTATGTGGCGCCCGACTTGGCCAACGCCATGCACCGATGGTCCACCGAAGCACCATTCGAGCGCGATACCGGAACGTCGGCAAAATACGACGAGATCAAGGATTTTGCTTCGCTCAAGGCCGCATTCGAAGAAGAAGGGTTTGACAAGCTCAAATTCGAAGCGGAAAGCGCCTTTAACCGACTGGCTCGATCAACGACTTTTGAGGATGCTCGCGACGTATTCGAACGAGCATCGGTGTTGAAAACTGATTCACGGTCGAGATTTCTGCTCGTAGATATGGCGATTGATGCGGGCGATCGCGATTACGCGCAGAAGCTTGTTGCCGAATACAAGGTGAAGGACGACCGATCCGCGACCTGGGCGCCATGGATGGGGGGAGGGGCCCTTCGATACTTTCGGGCACGTGTCCAATTGGAAGGAGAAAAGGCGCGTACGCTGGCTTACGAACACTTCGTTGGCGCTCTTGCCGCTGGCCGCGAATTCATTATGGCGGTTTTGATGGAAATTGAAGACATTTTGCCGGTATTGGATTCATCACCAGATTGGATCGCGGCATGGGACTTGTTGGCCGAACAACTTAGCACCACACGCGAGCATGCCTTGGGAAGACACTTTACGTTTGATGGCACCCAGTCGACCGACGAAGAAGCCATCGCGCGGCTGTTTCAGGAGGCGGCAAGAACACCGATCGCTGAACTTCAGCGGCATGCCCAGCTCGGCGCAGTGCGGCTTGCATCAATACCGTCATTGCGGGGTATTGTCGCGCGATTGGTCCAATTGCTTTTGGACGGGGAGGGGGACGAACCGGTCGAAGCCTTGCAGATCCTATCGCGGAGCGACCACGATACCGCGCCAGGCCCCTTGCGCGAACGGGTTCACGCTTTGGTCGACCATGCAGATTTTGCCGTTGCAGAAACGGCATCAGCCCTTTTGGAACAATGGGGAACACCTGCATCAAGGGCGCGAACAACACTTCCTGCGTTTTATTCGCTTGCTCTTGAAGGGGGCGATGAAAGCTACGAAAAGTCTGCCCTGGCCGATGACGAATCAGGTGCCATGCGTATATTGGATACCCGAGGCTGGACCTCGATGTTTCCAGACTTGGTCAACGCACTAGCCCAAGGTTCGATCACACCAACGCAAATACGGCTCCGTTGCGCAATGCTCATCGAACAATGGGGTGGCCTCACAGCCTTTGGTCAGGCTGGTACCGAACGGTTGCTGGCCACGTTACGGCGGCTGCAAATGAAAATGACCTATCGCCGACCGCACATCATGGCAGCGTTGAGAGGGCTGCGCTACGTGGCGGCTGAACTTCGTTCGGCAGGCATCCTCACGGAGCGAGACGTGCCACTCCTCCAACACCTGATGGGGTGCCCGGTTTCCACGGCGTCCCCGATAGCGCCCGAATGCCGGCCGACTTTCTTGACACGGCCCGCTCTAGATAAGAAGAGTTGGATGGACAAGGAGGTTGGCGAGCAATGGCTGCGTGATGCGGAAGGTGATCTACGTTCCCCTACGCCTCCCGCTGGGCGCGTCTTGGCTGAAATTTCACAGTTTTGGATACGCAAAGCGCGCCAAGCGGACTATAACGTGGGACGGTTCCGTGCGCCCTTTTTAAACCTTCTCAAAGTGGCAGACTTTGAGGATGCGGTTCAATTGCTGCCAAGAGCCGTCTGGCTTGGCAACGCCGTTGATCTGACGAACGAGGCGGCACCCACGATTGTGCGCCGTTTGTCTTACAGCTGGGGCTGGGATATCCCGCAGTATCACTTGATCCTATGCTCTCATTGGTTGAAAACGTTGCAATGGTCGATCCATACGGATCGCTGCTGGACTTATGTCAATCGCGCCGGGAATATCGTCGCGCAAGTGATTTGGTGGCGGGACGGTGGCCCGATTGATATAGACGATAGCGTTAGCTGGGGAGAAGGTGTTTATTTTCACGTTACCTCGCAGGGACTTGCCGAGATTCAATCCGCGTGTGGTGATCTCACGATTTCGAACGTGATTACCCGAACGTATAGGTATGCCCACGACGAGACCGGTAGGCAAACGAAGAGTGTGATGAACCAGACCTAGGTCTTGCCTAGTCGTTCCTTCGGCTCGACGCAGCCAGCGGGCAAATGCTTGCCAACTTGCTGCGACTATATGTAAGCAGATGCTCGATCGGTGTCGAGGCGGCAATTCCACGCCGGTTGGTAGTGACAGAACTTGTGACTTTTTAAAGACGTGTGGATTGATACGTAGTCCACGTTATTCCCTGACCTACATGTCCCAATGGCATGGCTCCCACGTGCATCCCCAGATACCATACGGCGCATTTACTGCTGGAGAAAAATGTCTATGGCGGACGTCCCCGTCGACCTCTTCCGATCCTGCAAATCCTCCCGCTGGAAAGGCAACAATGCGGCAAAGAAGAGCGAGAGCTTCATCAACGCAGAAGGCCAGGGTAGCCTGTTCCCCGATTATGTCGGCTTCGCGCGCAAGGATGGCTCCGTACGGGCGCCCGACGTCACGACGTTCACTGACGGGGAGGGCACGATCTGGGTGCGCGGCGTTGAAGACCGGGACGATCGCGACCGACCGTTTGTCAGCTGGAAAGAGGGCGTGTCCGTCAGCACCGAGCCGGGCGGGTTCGGTTATGCGGGTTGGTTCTACTTTCTCATACCTGAGGGCACGCCCATTCCCAGCTCGCTGGACGTCAAGCACACACCTACGCGTACCGATCGGGGGCATCATTCGATCCGCTGCCGCAACCTGATGCGCCGCGACGCGTACGAAGGTGCGCTCGGCAACCTGACTCGCGCAGCGCTGGCCAAAGCCGTCGAGCTTCGCAAACAGTCCTTCCGTCACTCCTGATACAGCAATCAAACGAGGAATATGCATGCGATCCATCAGCGAACGAGACTTGGCCGTGGTGATCCCGTTGCTGGCTCTCAAAATCCGCGACCTCGAGCAGGAACTGAGCGAGATCGAAGCGCGCACGGACGCGGAGGTCGAGGACCGAATGCAGATCCAGGAAATGCTGGAGCAGTACGACGGCATCCTAGAGACTCTACGTGACGAATACGAGCAAGGTCTGGCCGAGGGGATCAACTTGCCAAGCTACGACGAACTGACGGCTCGTATCTTCGTAGCGAAAGGGTCGTAGCTTTGGTAACTCAATCCCCGGCCGGGACATCTGTAATTGCGCATAATGTATATTATGTCAAATTAAATTCGCGGCCTACGGACGGCTGGCACACGGCTTGCTGCATGGATTTTTTTTCCGAACGCATGGAGCCGCTTTGTGTCACGGAAACGCCATCGCCTGAACTGGACCTACGACGACGCCCGCCAAGAGTTTCGCCCCCCCCTGCGGGCGCGTCATCACCCTGCAAGAAATCGCCTGCGCACTCTACGACCACAGCGAAACTTGCAGAATCGACTTTAAAGGACCCTGGACCGGTTGGCGCATGCGCGGCGACCGGCTCATCCCACCAGGTACGGCCAACGCGCTCAAGCCTGAACCACCCGAGCGTTCCTGCGTTGGATCAACGCGGCTGAAACGGAACACCTTGAACGCAGCGCATATCCGTCAGAAAACCGCGGCCGGACGAAACCTGTAGCCAGACGCCCGACGACATACACGAATCACCGGGACGGACCACATGGGCAAAGGTGTACCCAGGAACACAACGAGCCGGCTGACCATAAGCCCCCATGCCCTGTCTATACGCGTTGCCGCTCCTAATCACCAAATAGCCCGCTTCACACAACTCACCGGCAGCGAGCGGCACGAGCACGGTAGAAGACGGTGCCGGCTGGACGGGTGGCTCAACAAACAAATGTTCCCGCACGGGCGGCGGTGAAGACCGAGCGCCATCCGCCGCATGCACAAGCATGTACCGATACATGGGAATGGTAGCCAGGGAGCAGAGCAGCGCCACCAAGTAATACACCCAATCGGGCACAGAAGACTTTCGAGCCATGGTATCCCTCCCCTTGTCCACCGCGAGCATAAAGGCTGGCAGACGACAGATGCCAGCGCTAGACGCGGCTGCATCATGCACGCAGACGACAGATCAAAAAGCGGGTTTAGCGGGAAAGGGTTGGCCAGGGGATCGGAACGGACTAACCATGCACGTGCCAGGAGGCACGTGTGACCAGGAGGCACGTGTGAAAGGTAAGCGGCCATACCGACAGCAAAAGAGCGTATCCGGGGTTTGGGGAGCAATGGAACGAAAAACCGGGATAAGGTCTATTTATCCATAGAAACCATATAGATAGCCAAACACCCCTCCGGGGGCACTCATCCTCTCAATCGCCTTCCCTATCGTTGGGATCTCGTAGCGGGCGTAGTTCTCCGCGGGCCACTGCCTCGGGCACGGCAAAGGAATATCGGCCGTGCATGTTGATGTGGTCATGGCTGAGCGGCGACAGCCGTGCGACGTCCTCATCCCGTACGGGAAAACCGTCTTGACGCAACTGATCCAGTGCCGCCTCCATGTAGATGGTGTTCCACAAGACGACGATGTTGAGCACCAGGCCCAGCGCGCCCAGCTGGTCCTCCTGACCCTCCTGATAGCGTTGCCGGAGTTCGCCGCGTTTTCCGTGAAAAATGGCGCGCGCCACACTGTGACGCCCCTCGCCACGGTTGAGTTGGGTCAACGTGCTACGCCGCTTCGCCTCATCGTCAATATAGGTCAGTGTGTGCAGGGTCTTTTCAATCCGTCCGAACTCAGCCAAGGCCTGGGCCAGACGGGTTGGACGGTCGCCGATCTGCAAGGTTCGCATGATGCCGTTGGCTGGTACACGACCCAGTTTCAGCGAGCCCACCAGCCGCAGGATGTCGTCCCACTGCTCCTCGATCAATGGCAGTTTCACCCGCTGGCGGGCAACGGCATTGAGGTCGCCGTAGTCGGCCTCGGGATCGATGCGCCAGAATCGCGTGCCGCCGACGTCCGCCAATCGGGGACAGAACCGGTACCCCAGCAGCCTGAACAACCCGAACACCACGTCGCTGTATGCGCCGGTGTCGGTCATGATCTGCGTCGGCTGCAATTCGGTGGGCTGTTCGAGCACCACGCCCAGCAAGATCAAGCTGTCGCGCAGCGTGCCCGGCACGGTGATGTGGTTGAGACCGCTGAACTGGTCGGAGATCAGGTTGTACCAGGTCACGCCGCGTTCCCGACCGAAATACTTCGGATTGGCGGCCGCATGCACAGTGCGCACGGGCACGACGAAACGCATCCCGTCGGCTGACGCCACGTCGCCACCACCCCACTGATGGGCCAGAATCGACCGGTTCTGAGCCGCCACCAGGATGGCATTGGCCGCAACCAGGGTGTCGTTGCGGAGGTAATTCTGGTCGACCCACGACAGACGCGATCGTTTCAGTGCAGCGATGTCGGCACGAACGAGGGGTTCGAAGCCCGTGTTGCTCGCCTCAGCCAGCAATACGGCACAGAGGCTGATCGGAAGCTCCGCAGCACGAGCAGACCGCTCGGTGAGATGGGTGAAGGCATCGGTGAAACCGGTACGGGCCGCAATCTCCAGCAATACCTCTTCAATGTCCACGCGTGGCAAACGCTCATTAACCGCAGCGCGCAAGGCCAGCAAAGACGCTGGTTCTTCGAGCTTGTCGAGGGAGCTGACGACCAGGTCGTTCTCGCCTTCGAACCGCACCGCAGGATTGTCCGGAAGTCGGGACGCTACCGCGCGGTAGGTCTCATCGAGTTCTTTGGTGATCGCGACGAGTGCCGACGAGGGCGTTGGAGACAAGCTGAGCGTGCGGCAGATGATGGGGCGCGCAGTCTCCCATTCGTTGCCGCTCAACAGCCCTGCGCGCGGGTCGGCATACTTCCAACTGGGGGCGACGAACACGTCGCGCCGGCGTAACGACGTATGCAATTCGTCGAGCACGCAGAAAGTGTAGGCCCGATGATCGATGCTGTCGTCGTCGCGAATCGCGTAGCGCTGCCAGCGTTTGCGAATGACATCACGCGGGACGTCGTCGTCGGCCTTGAATCGCCCGGGATGCGAGCGAAGCCATTCATAGGCGGCGACCACAGCCTCGCCTGCGGGACTCGCGCCGAAACGCAGATTCTCCAGCACAAAGGGGAGAAAGCGCCGGATGCGCCGATAGCGTTCGCTCAGCTCGCTGTAAAACACGTCGTCGGGCGGTCGTACCAGGTTGCTCACTTCCTGGAGCGCCTGGGCGAGGACGTCGCGCGGCACCTTGGCGAACAAGGCTTTGCGTAGTTTCTTGTCCGGGAGCGTGCTGTCCAGCACCACTTGGCAAGCATCGGCCAGCAGCGTGGCCGCACGATCCAGGTCTTTCAGCGTGCGCAAGCGTGTTTTCCGATCCTCCTTGCGCGCTGTGGAAAAAACATCCCGCAGCAGCATTTCAAGAACTTCGACGGCGTCATCATGCGCGGTGGCTTCCAGGCAATGCACAAACGCTACGAGAGTGGCAAGGCGGCGAACGTCGGGCAAGCGGCTCACGGCGCTGGCTTTGGCGGCTCCCGCAAAGCGAGCCAGTGCCATGACGCGACTGGCCGGAAGGTGTGACACCCTGGGCAGGTCGATGCCGAGCTCACGAACCTCCCGTAGTCGCATCAGCGTTTGAATGAGTGCCGGTCCGCTGACGCGCGTGGGGCCCGATCGCAGCTGATCCAGCAGCGAGTAGCGGCTGCCGGCTGGCACGATCAACAACTGTTCGAGGCGTTCGCGCTGCCTGTCCAAGAGACGGGTTCCCAGACGCCGCCAAAGATGCTCTTCGACGCGGGCTTTCACGCGAGCGACAAATCGTTCGAGTGTGCTGCGCCCGGGAAGCAGTACCTTGTGCGTCAACAGCCATGTCATGGCTCGCTCGAACAGGACGCTGGGCCGCTCCGTTCCCGTCCAGCAGAGTGCGTACAGCCAGCGACCCAATCGAAAGCCGATAGGCGGTTCGGTGATTTCGACGAAGCCGTATTGACGACAGATATCGCGCTGATGATCCCACCGGAGTTCACCTGTCCGGTAGTCGTCGAGGGAGGGATCCGTGTCCGTAATATCCAGCTGCCTGGCAACGGTGGATAACACCAGCGCAGGGAGATCCAGCGGATCGTCCAGAAATGTTCCCAAGTAGCGCAGCGTCGTCAGCTGCAATGCGATGCCCAAACGATTCGCATGACCGCGCTTGCGCGCGATGTAGGTGCGATCTGCATCGTCGAGATGGAAGTAGCGTGCCAGTTCGTCGCTGGACGGGTTGCCGTTGTACCGGCCGTAATTGTCGCGTTGTCCCTCGGTAACGTAGCTGACCGGCATCAAGGTTTCCTTCTGCGGAGAGTTGGGTAGAAGGTTCCATCACTGAAAATCAAGCCTTTCGCCCATCACGCCTTGGAGCTGGCGAGGTGGGATCGCCTTCAACCATGTTTCTTGGGTTCTGCCGGGAGGCATTGCATTGGCGGTTTCGCCAAGGTCGAGTACGATACATGAATGATAACGACTCGTATTCGCAGCATATTGCGCAACCTCTCCGTGGCCGCCCTTCTGCTTTGGGCACTCCCACTCCCGCGGGCGCATGCTCAAGACGTCAGTTCAACCGTGCCGCAGACATGGCAGATGATCGACTATCTGGCCACGGATTACGCCGGCGCGGTCAAGAACGGAGCGGTGCTCAGCGCGTCTGAATACGCCGAGATGCGGGAGTTCACAGCCACCGTGCATCGCCGCCTTCAGGCGTTGCCGCCGACGCCCGGTACACCCGCGTTGTTGTCCCAGGCCGACCAGCTCATCGCTTCAGTGGATGCGAAGGCCTCGCCAGCGCAGGTGGCGATCGAGGCACATGCCCTGGCCGATGCCTTGCTGAAGGCATACCCGATACCCACCGCGCCGGCCCAAGCGCCCGATCTGACGCAGGGCGCAACGCTGTACCAGAACCAGTGCGCCATGTGTCACGGCGCCACCGGGCATGGCGATGGTCCCGTGGGGCTGCAGCTCAATCCGCGACCGGTGGACTTCACTGACCAGGCGCGTGCGGACCAGCGCAGCCCGCTGTCCCTGTACGAAGTGATCAGCCACGGTGTCGAGGGAACGCCGATGGCCAGTTACTCGTCCCGGCTGTCGTCGGACGAGCGATGGGCACTCGCGTACTACGTGGGGTCGCTAGCCTATACCCGCGAAGCCACGACCGGTGCGACCCTCTGGCAGCACGATACGGCCGCGCGTGCGCAGATCGCGGACCTGAAGGAGTTGTCGCAAGCACGCGTGTCGCAACTGGCTCCTGCACTGGGTGCCGAACATGCCCGCGCGATCATCGGTTACCTGCGTGCGCATCCGCAGGCGATGCAACAGGCGTTGACGGGGCTTCCGCTTGCGCGGGGGCGACTTGCTGCAAGCCTGGCGGCCTATCGTGCCGGCGACGCCAAGGAAGCCACACAACTGGCATTGTCGGCCTATCTCGATGGCGTCGAACCCATCGAACCCCAGCTCAACGCACGCGATGGCGCGCTACGCGCCCGCATCGAAACGGCCATGGGCGCCTATCGCACAGCGGTGTCGGGCAAGGCCGCGCTGCCGGCGGTGACCCAGCAGGCCCACGCCGTGGATGTCCTGCTTGCGCAGGCGCAGGAGGTCACGGCGGATGCGGCGGGCGATCCGGCCGCCACGTTCCTCGGCGCCTTCACGATTCTGGTTCGCGAGGGTCTGGAAGCCTTGCTGGTGGTCGTCGCCTTGCTGGCCTTCCTGCGCAAGGCAGATCGACGCGTGGAAGTGCGTTACGTGCATGCCGGCTGGATTCTTGCCTTGGTGGCCGGCGGGATCACCTGGGCACTGGCCAGCTATGCCATCTCGATCAGTGGCGCCGGTCGCGAACTAACCGAGGGCCTGTCTTCGCTGTTCGCCGCCGTGGTGCTGCTCAGTGTCGGCTTGTGGATGCACCAAAAGAGTATTGGTGGACGCTGGCAGGCCTACCTGAAGGAAAAGATGGCCGCGGCACTCGACCGACGTTCGGCGTGGTTCCTGTTCGGCCTCGCCTTCATTTCGGTGTATCGGGAAGTGTTCGAGACGATCCTGTTCTACGCCGCGCTCTGGAACGACGGCCAGGAAGTCTGGCTGCTGGGCGGCATTGCGGCCGGCGCGGTGACCTTGGGACTGATCGCCTGGCTCCTGCTGCGCACCAGTCGGCGTCTGCCCATCGGCAAGTTCTTCGCGGCGAGTTCGATCCTGATCGCCGTGCTGGCCGTCGTTCTCGCGGGTAAGGGCATCGCCGCGTTGCAGGAAGCTGGCTGGGTGTCGGTGACGGTCGCCCCGGTGCCGCACATTGAACTGCTCGGCATCTATCCGACCTGGCAGACGCTGCTCGCACAAATCGCCGTGGTCCTGATGCTGAGTGCGGGTTTCATGTTCAATATGCTTCGTGGCCGTAGCGCTCCCGACGCATTGCCCGCATCCACCACTACACGCCCGGAAGAGGATCGCGCATGAGCGACTGCGGTTGCCACGCCGAAGCCGCCAGCGAGGCGGAACGCCGCATCCTGCGCATCGCGCTCGGTCTCAATGCCACCATGTTCGTGGTCGGTGTCGTGGCCGGCCTGATCGCCCAATCGATGGGCCTGGTCGCTGATTCGCTGGATATGCTGGGCGATGCCTGCGCCTACGGCATCGCCTTGCTGGCGTGGACACGCAGCGCCTATTTCAAGGCGTCGGCCGCGCACTGGAATGGAACCTTGCTGGTGGTTCTTGGCGTCGGCGTACTGGTGGGGGTGCTCTGGCGTCTGGTGACCGGTAGCCACCCGGAAGGCCTATGGATGATGAGCGTTGCCTTCGTTTCCTTGATCGTGAATGCCACGGTGCTGAGGCTCTTGGCGCGATTTCGTCACGGTGAAGTGCATCTGCGCGCCATCTGGATATGCACGCGGGCCGACGTCATCGCCAATCTGGCGGTGATCGTGTCCGGTGTGCTGGTGCTTCTTCTGCACAGCGCCGTGCCTGATCTGGTGATCGGTACGGCCATCGCCTGCTACGTGCTGAAGGAGGCGTTGGGCATTCTGCGCGAAGCGAAGGACGCACGGATCGCCGCCATTGCACCGAACGGCAAGCCATGACGTCGCCGATCTCGGGATTTGGCTCGATGGTTTACGCCGTTGACCTTCGACTGTTCAACGCCATTCATTCGCCGGTGCCACCGTCGCCAGCGATGCTTCATGTGGCGCGCGTCCTGGCCGATGGACCGTTGATCCTGACAGCTCTCCTTCTTGGGTGGATGCTGATGGTTCCTCGCCAGTCGATGCGCTTGATCGCCCTGAAAGCATCGGGTGCCGCCGCTGCAGCATTGCTCGCGAACCTGATCATCGGCTTGGTTTGGGATCGCGCACGTCCCTTTGTCGCTGGAGTCGGTCAAGCATGGGTGTCTCATGCGGCGACCGGCAGCTTTCCCAGCGACCATCTGACTGTGCAATGGGTGGTGGCCGGCATACTGTTGCTGAATCAATGCAGCCGGCCTTGGGGCATCGGGATCGCACTGCTCGGCCTGCCGATGGCCTGGGCACGGATCTACTTGGGCGTGCACTACCCCGGCGATATGCTGGGAGCCCTCGGGATGGGCGGACTGGCCATGCTCAGTGGCTGGCTGTGGTTTCGCCGGTCCGTGACATCAGCCATCGCGCCATTGCCATCTCAGGGATAAGGTTTCGCCCCGCTGCGAAGCGAGGGTCTAGTGCGCTGCGCCGGGTGAGGTGAACGTGCAGCCTGTCGCGCGGGCCGATTCGTCCGTGGTCGCGTGATCGGTTTGCAAGGTGGTGTGCGTGATGGCGAAACGATCATGCAGCATCGCTTCGATCTCTCGGCGCACATCGTGGCAGTCGATGTCGTGATTCACGTAGATGTGGCCCGACAGTGCCGGCATGCCCGAGGTCACTTCCCACACGTGCAGATCGTCCAGCCGAGTCACCGCCGGCATGGCACGGATCGCCTCGGCAATGGATACTGGGTCCAGACCGCGTGGTGCCGCTTCCAGGAAGATGCGGCCCGAGTCGCGCACCAGTCCGATACCGGCTTTCAGCATCAATCCGGCGACGACCAGTGCGGCAAGGGAGTCCACGCGATTCCAACCCGTCCACCAGATGATGGCACCGGCAATGGCAGTGGCGATGAAGGCGTAGAGATCGGTGAGGATGTGCTGGAAGCTGCCTTCCACGTTGAGGCTTTGCCGGTTGGCCTTGCTCATCGCCCACACGGCGAGCAGGTTGACGCCAATACCGACCACCGCGATCACCGTGACCAGCAGACCTTCCACCACCGGCGGGTCGATCAGCCGGCGGATCGCCTCGACGATGAACCAGACCGACAGCAACAACAGCGTCAGCCCGTTCGCCTGGGCGCTCAGGATTTCGACCCGCTTGAGTCCGAACGTGTAGCTGCCACTGGCCGGGCGGCTGGCCAGACGCATCGCGACAAGCGCCAGTCCGATCGAGCCCACATCGGTGAGCATGTGCCCGGCATCGGAAATCAGGGCCAACGACTTGGCCAGGATGCCGACCACCACCTCGACCGCCATGAAGCCGAGCAGCAGCAACAGCGCGATGGTCAGGTACTTCTTGTCCGCATCCGGTGCCACGCCATGGCTATGGTCGTGATGATGGTCATGTTCGTGGGGCTTGGTTGTGCCCATAGGAGTCTCCAGTGCGGCGGCCACTCTACGTGAGCGCCAAAGTGTTATGACATGACATCGGGAAGGACGGGCGGGAGTGACCCGCCCGTCTTCTTCATTCAGCCCCTTGACCGTCGATGGGCCACGCCCGATCCACCGTGCTCTGGTAGACCCAGCCGGCCACACTCTGACCGGTGCGCCCGTGCAGGCGGATCAACTGCACCGCCCGTTCGGCCTGATCGTCCTCACAGAACACTTCGAGCTTGATCTGCCGGGTCACCCGTTCGCCCAGTTCCATCGAATAGACCTGTTCCTGGCCGTTGAGCGCGGTCAGCAGACCTTTGACGTCGCTCACCGACAGGTAACGAAACCCCGCTTCTTCCAGCGCATGGATGACGTCGACCACGCGGCCACGATGGATGAAGGCCTTCACTTCTTTCATGGGGTCTTCTCCTTGGCGAGGCGCCGGGCGGCGCGTTCTTCGATCCAGTCGTAGAGCACCGGCAGCAGCACCAGCGTCAGCAAGGTCGAGGTGATCAGACCACCGACCACCACGGTGGCGAGCGGGCGCTGGGTTTCCGCACCCACGCCACTGGAGAGCAGCATCGGCACCAGGCCCAGGATCGCTACGCTCGCGGTCATCATCACCGGGCGCATGCGCAGGGCCGTACCGCGGATCACTGCCTCGCGCACAGGCAAGCCTTTCTCACGTTGTTCGTTCAAGAAACTCACCAGCACGATGCCGTTCAACATCGCCACGCCGAACACCGCGATGAAGCCGATGGCCGAGGGTACCGACAGGTATTGCCCGGTGATCGCCAAGCCGACGATGCCGCCGATGGTGGCAAACGGCACGTTGGCCAAGATCAGCGTGGCGTGCTTCACCGAGTTGAACGCGGTGTAGAGCAAGACAAAGATGAAGAAAATCGTCGCCGGCACGATCAGCGACAATCGCTTCAACGCCCGCTGCTGGTTCTCGAACGCGCCGCCCCATTCGCTGTAATAGCCAGTCGGCAACTTCACCTGCTGCGCGATGGCCGCATTGGCGTCCTTGACGAAGCCGTCGATGTCGCGGCCGCGCACGTCCATCTGGATCACCGCATAGCGCTGCAACTGCTCGCGGCGGATGAACGAATAGCCTTCCGCATCGCTGACCTCGGCCACCTGCGACAAATGCACCAACGCGCCGCTGGGCGTACGGATCGGAATGCGCTGGATCGCCGGCAAGGAGGCCTTGTCGGCATCGTCCAGCCGTACCGCGATATCGAAGCGCTTCACGCCGTCGAGCAAGGTCGTCACCGGCTCGCCACCGATGCCGTTCTTCACCACGGTGAGCACGTCGTCGGCGTTCAAGCCATAGCGAGCCAACGCATCGCGATCCACCTTGATGCGGATCTGCGGCTTGCCGATGTTTGCCTCCAGTGCGAGATCCGCCACGCCCGGCACCCCGGCCAGCACGTTCTTGATGCGACCGCTCAGACGATCCAACTCGCCCAAGTCATCTCCATAGATCTTCAGCGCCAGCGTGGCACGCACGCCGGAAATCAATTCCTCGATGCGCATCTGGATCGGCTGGGTATAGCTCACCACGGCGGTCGGCAACGCCGCCGACAATTCCTTCTGCATCGCTTCCTCGATGCTTTCCAGCGTCTCGCCCTTGCGCCATTGATCCTTGGGTTTCAGCGGCGTGTACACCTCCATGTAGTTCACATCTGCCGTCTCGCCTTTCTCGGCGCGACCGATCATCGCCAGTGTGGTCTCGACCTCGGGAAACTTCTGTTTGACCAGTGTCGAGACCTGTTTGGAGATGGCGATCGACTCGTCCAGCGACGCCGACGGGATCGAGGTGATGCGCCACATGATGGCGCCTTCCTTCAGGTTGGGCATGAACTCCTTGCCCAGGAACGGGAACAGCGCGAGGCTGCCGATCAAGGCCCCGGCGGCGATGCCCAGCACCAACTTGCGGCGTGCCAGCGCCCAGGCGAGTACCGTGGCGTAATGACGTTTCAGGAACGCCACCAGCCAGGTGTCCTTCTCTTCCTTCGGCTTCAACACCAGCGCGGCGAGTACCGGGATCAGGGTCAAGGCGAGAATCAGCGAGCCGGCCATCGCGAAGCTGATATTGAACGCCATCGGCTTGAACATCTTGCCTTCCAGTCCCTGCAGGCTGAACAGCGGCAGGAACACCACGATGATGATCAGGATCGCGAACGCCATTGGATTGGCTACTTCACGAGCGGCCGCCAGCACGGCGGCAGTGCGATCCACCGGACCGCCATGCGCCTTGCGCTCGGCCATGATGCGGTAGGCGTTCTCCACCATCACCACCGCGCCATCCACCATCATGCCGATACCGATCGCCAAGCCCGCCAGCGACATCAAGTTGGCCGACAGCCCCACCTGATTCATGCAGATGAAGGCGATCAGCATCGCCAGCGGCAACGCGACCACGACCACCAGCGCGCTGCGAAATTCGCCCAGGAACAGGAACAGCACCAGCGCCACCAGGATCGAGCCTTCCACCAGCGCGCGCACCGCGGTGCCCACCGCCGCATTGACCAGTTCGGTGCGCTCGTACACCGGCTTGACTACGACACCGGGCGGCAACGCCTGCTTCACCGTGTCGAGCTTGGCTTTGACCGCATCGACCACGCTCTTGGCGTTCTCGCCGATGCGCGCCAGCGCCATGCCCAGCACGACTTCCTTGCCATCACGCGTCACCGCCCCGGTGCGCGGTGCCCCGGCCTCGGTAATGGTGGCCACGTCCCGCACGTAGACCGGCGTGCCGTCTTCGGTCTTCAACACGATGTTGCCCAGATCCTTGGCGTTCTGGATCAAGCCCAACCCGCGCACCAGGTACTGCTCGCGCCCCACGTCGACGAAGTTGCCGCCGACTTGCGCATTGTTCGCCTGCAGTGCCTCGATTACGTTCTTGAAGCCGAGTTTGTGCGCGATCAGTTTCATCGGATCGATGCGCACCTGGAACTGCTTTTCCTGCCCGCCCCACGAGCTGACGTCATCGACACCCGGCGCGGTGCGCAGGATCAGACGGATGGTCCAGTCCTGCAGCGTGCGCAGATCCATGTCGTTCGGTGCCGTACCGGCCGTGGCGCCTTTCAAGGTGTTGTCGGCGCGCTCGACGGTGTACCAGAACACCTGGCCGAGACCGGAGGTGTTCGGTCCCATTTCCGGTTTGCCATAACCCGCCGGCAAACGATCGCCGACCTGTTGCAGCCGCTCGTTGACCAGTTGACGGGCGAAGTAGATGTCCATGCTGTCGTCGAAATAGACCGACACATACGACAGGCCGAACAGGCTCACCGAGCGGATCTGCTCCACCTTGGGCAAGCCGGCCAGCGCCGACTCCACCGGCGTGGTGAGCAGTTGCTCCACATCCTCTGCCGCCAGTCCCGAGGCTTCGGTGTAGACGTTGACCTGCACCGGGGTGACATCAGGAAAGGCATCGATGGGTAGCTGACGTACGGCCTGGAAACCGAGAAAACCGATCACCACGAAGATGATCAGTACCAGCACCTTGTAGCGCAGAGAGAATTCAACCAGACGTTCCAACATCATTCTTCTCCCAGCTGCGAGCGCAGCAAGCGGGCCTTCAAAGCGAACGCGCCCTTGCGCACGTAGGTGTCGCCGGATTTCAGGCCTTGCGTGATCACCGTCCAGCCATCACGCGTATCGCCAACCATGACCGACGCCGGCTCGAACGGGCCGTTGCCTTTGGCGAGGAACACGGTCGGCTGGTTCTGCAGCAACACGATCGCTTCGGCGGGAACGGCCAGCTTCGGCACCGCGCTGCCGGCGGCGATGCGGGCTTCGACCAGCTCACCCGGATGCAGCAGATCCTGGCGGTTGTCGACTTCGATGCGCACCGGCACCGTGCGGGTGCGCTCATCGGTCTGATGCGAGCGCTGCACGACCTTGCCGGGGATCGCGGTGTCGTGCACGAGGATGCGGACATCGGCATCGGGCTTGACCCGTTCGGCATCGGCCGGCGCCATCTGCGCGACGACCCAGACCGAATCCTCCTTGACCAGGGTGAACAGCGTGCGGCCCGGTTCCACCCGCTCACCGACCAGGAACTCGTCGGTGGTGACGCGACCACCGGCCGGGGCCAGTAGCTCGAAGCTGCCATCCGCACCGGCCGAACCCTTGCGCAGCAGGCCACCGATCTGACCGTCGGACAGTCCGTAGGCACGCAACTTGGCACGCGCCTGATCGCGCTGCACCTTCGCTTCGTTGTAGCGCCGTGCCGAGACCGCCTGCGGCCCCAGCGACGCGATCCGTTGCCAGTCCTGCTCGGCCACGATCAACGCACCTTGCGTCTCGGCGACCTGCACGCTGGAGAGCACCACCAACGGCGCACCGGTTTTCACTACGTCGCCGAGCTTGGCTTTGCGGGCCAGCACCTGCGATTCCACGCGCGGCGACACCAGTACGGTGGAATACGCATCGGCCTTCACTTCGCCGGGGGCTTTGAGTTCGTCGGTTAAGGCGCGGGGGGCAACCTTGTCGAGCACAATACCGGCGTCCTTGATCGCCTTGGCGTCCAGGGCGAGTGGATTGGCCGGTGCCGGTTCCTGCGCCATGACGGGGCCGGCCAACACAGCCAGCAGCGCCATGCCCAGCAGACTGCGTTTCAAAAGAGAGGGATTCATCGCGAGATTTCCTGATTAAGGCCGTCCTGAGTGCGGCCATCGAGCCAGTCAGTGAGACGGCCCGCAGCGGTGAGGTAATCGAACCAGGTCTGCCAGGTCTGGCTTTCCAGTTCTTGGCCGGACAACGCGGTGTCCAAGCTCTGTTTGAGCTGTACGAGGTAATCGGAGGTGCTGATTTCACCGGCGCGCCAGAGCTTTTCCAGCAACGCGGTGCGATCCTCGAACGCGGCGGCCCGGCCACCGCGGAACGCCTCGGCGGCATGCCGCAAGGCGGCATAGCGGGTCTGCGTTTCCTGCAGGCTGGCACGCAGCACAAACTGACGCGAACGCGCGGAAGCGGCGGCTGCATCGGCTTCCGCGCGGGCGGCATCCACTTCGGCACGGCCGGTGTTGAGTACCGGCAAGGGAATGGAAACACTCAAGCCGATCACCTGATCGGTGCGCGGCCCGCTGCGCACCTGTCCGCCGGTCAGGCTGAGCGTGGGGTCGGGGATGCGTGCCCGGCGGGCGACTTGCACGCCTGCTTCGGCGCTCGCTTGTTGGGCACGGGACTGCCGCAGTTCGGGCAGCTCATCGACCGGCAACGGCGTAACACTGCCCGCCGCAGGCGACAGGCCAATAGGTAGCGGTGGCAGCGTGGTCGGCTGATCGCCGCTGATGACCAGCAATGCCGCACGGGCCGCCGCTTCATTGCCGGCGAGAGTAGCTTGCTGCACCTGCGCCTCGCCCAAGGCCAGACCGGCCAAATCGCGCTCCGGACTGCTGATGTCGCCTACCTTCAGCCGTTGCGCGGCCAGATCATCGAAGCGTTGCATCAGCGCCAGGCGACGTCGGCCCAGCTCGCTCTGTCGGGCTGCGAGTGCAGCCGTCGACCACGCCTTCAACCAACGGGCCGCGACGTCGCGACGCAAGAGGTTATAGGTCGCCTCGGCGGCGCGCAGGTCGGCCTTGCCCTGACTGGCCCGGGCACGACGCTTGCCGGACAGATCCAGCGGCAGGCTGATGCCGGCCGTGCGCCGATTGACGTCCGCATTCTCCGCATCGAGCGACAGCGAGGGGTTGTACAGCGGCTGGGCTGCAGCGCGCGCACGGGCCTGGGCCGCGTCAAGGTCCGCCCGCGCGGCCTGCACCTCGGGGCTGGCTTGCCAGATACGGTGTACCGCCTCCTGCAAGGGCGACGATGCCAGCGCAGTCGGCAGAGGACCTATCGGTGGGGAAGGATGGGATACGGGGGCGGCACCGAGCATCGCCGCATACAACAGACACACGGCGCCGATCGGCGCCGAACGAAAAACAGACATGAAGCCATCTCCTGAAAACGGTCACGAAGCGATGCACCGCACAGGCGGTGGCGTCGCGTAACGGAGCGGTTTCAGGCGATCGGAGGGCGCAACAATGAGCCGGTGGTGGCCGGCGTGACCCCCGAATGGAAGGTGAGCGGCGCGAAGTGCGCCTCCATCCGGGCGATGGGAAGCGGTGCACTGGCCGGCAACGTCACCGAATGCGCACAGGCGCAATGACAGCCGCTTCCTTCGCCAAGGAGACAGCTGTTTGCATCGTCAGCCGCTGTCGGGCTGACGGCGGTATCCGCCACCAGGGGGACGGTGACCGTCGTCGTCGAAGCGAATCGCGCCCCCGGCCCATCGGCCATACAGATCGACCCGCTGACCAGCTTGATCAGCAACACGGCCACGGCCAACACCCACAGACCGCGGTGGCGGCGCAGGCGAGTCAGCAGGGATGGCGCAGACCGATACATGCTTCGATCCTAAACGACAGTCGCGCTGTTAGACAATTTCACTTGGGCGCCGGTCGTGATGAATTCAGACAGCCCCTACAGTCGCCAGCCGACCCCTATGAAGATGGTCTACCCGCAGCACGACTTCTGTTGCTGGATCGGTGGACACGGCACGCTGCCGTAGGAGCAGAACACGCAGCAGTCGCCGGCTTTCGGTCGGAGCAGTTCGCCGCAACCCGCACAGTCGTAGAAGAACTGGCACGCGTCAGTCGGCATGGTCTCGGTGGCCTGATGGCCGCAATGCGGACAGGCCAGGGTGCTCTGCAGGATGAGTTCGGTCGTCATGCGTTTCGCCGGAGAAATGGATGGGAAGTGTCGGCAGGGTCTTCGTTGTGCCCATGTCTATCGTGTCGATTCAGTGGGCATCCATCGCATCACTGGCCGTGCGGCAGGACGCGCTGGGAGCCGGCGCCAGCAGATCGCGGACTGAGACCGCCACCATCAGCAGCAGGCCCGGATAGAGGAGCCATCCGGTGCGATGGCCACTGGCCCGCATCACCCATACCGCCAGCAGCACCAGCAGCGGACCGAGCATACCGAGCACGGCACGCGACCACTGCCGGTGACTGAGCCAGCCCAGCGCATTGGC
This sequence comes from Dyella sp., assembly GCF_036746095.1. Classification (NCBI taxonomy): domain Bacteria; kingdom Pseudomonadati; phylum Pseudomonadota; class Gammaproteobacteria; order Lysobacterales; family Rhodanobacteraceae; genus Dyella; species Dyella sp. The sequence continues at coordinate 59,920 of NZ_DAIOEU010000014.1, read as the reverse complement.
GAGCAGCGCGATGGCGGCAAACGCCGGCAACAGGATGCGGATGAACAGGCCTTCATACGGACTCAGTACGCCCAGCCCGATCGCCGCACCGAGGCTGGCCAGGGCGGGAAAGCAATTCACGCAGGCCGCCGCCGAGACGACACTGCCGATCAGTCCGGCCTTGTCGGCCAGCCGAGTGAGCAGGGACATGGGGTTCTCCTTTCGCGCGGAATGCCGATGATCTAAGGTATTCCCGTAGTCAAGTACGGAGTCAAGTCCATGCCCTCCACGCAGGAAACGTTTTCCATCGGCGCCTTCGCCAAGGCAGCCGGAGTCAATGTCGAGACGATCCGCTTCTACCAGCGCAAGCGCCTGTTGGCGGAGCCCGCCCGTCCTCCGGGCGGCATTCGTCGCTACGGAAACGCGGAGGTCGCGCGGGTGAAGTTCGTGAAATCCGCGCAGCGGTTGGGATTCAGCCTCGATGAGGTGGCGCAGCTATTGCGGCTGGAGGACGGCACCCATTGCACGGAAGCGGCCAGTCTGGCCGCGCTGCGGCTGGCCGATGTACGCCATCGGCTGGCCGACCTCGCACGCATGGAAACAGCCCTCGCTGCGCTTGTCGAGCAATGCGGCACGCGTCAGCGCAACGTGTCCTGCCCGCTGATCGCCTCGCTGCATGCCCGCTGAAATGGCGGCAGGCAGGATGCGACAGGCATGACGCCGGTGGAGCGCATCGGCTGGATGGTGCAACCACGCCTTCACCACTCCGCCATGGCCCGTCGCGGAGCATGCCGCCTTGGCGGCCTCGTCGTCGTGCCGTTCAGGGCATGGGCCGCGTGTGATCTGCCCACTGCGCCGTGCCCTGGATCAGTTCCGCCCGCACGCAATGCGCGTCCGTGATCGACGTAACGGTGGCTTGCCCGCTCAAGGCGAAGTGTTCAATGGGCACGCCTTTGCTGGGAATCACGTAAGCCACCCGCATGACCTGCAGCCGCGTGCCGACGGCGGACAGTGGCGTAACCCGGTAGCAGATGTCCAGCTGCCGTCCGTTAACATGACCAATCCAGCCGTCGGCGTAAGTATTGTTCGCGTGCGCGATCGTGCCGATGGTCAAGCCCGTGAATAGCAGGGCGGTGCCGAGATACGCAGTGTGCGATTTCATCGGTGTACTCCAAAATCATCGGACTACCGTGGACAGGTGCGGCCACAAACCTCACGATGCACGTGGCCGCACTGCCACCCCCGCCGGTCGGCCCCTGCCGGAGGCAAGCGCCGGTTGGCGGCGGTTCCCGATCAACCTGCCGGGCTGATCGCCGTCACCGTGCTGGCCATGCCGGCCGGATGCAGGGTGAACTTCACCTGCTCGCCCACCTTCACCTTTTGCAGCAGCGCCGGCGGATCGGCCTTGAAGGTCATGGTCATCGCCGGCCAGCCGATCGCGGCGATGGCCTGATGCTGCAGCGTGATCGTGCCCTTGGCCGTATCGATCGCCTTGACGATGCCCACGCCCTGCGCCTGGGTGGGCTTCGCCGCTTGCATGCCGGCCATGCCAGGCATGTTGGGATCCATCTGCTGGGCGAACGCGGCGGTCGAGGCCAAGGCCAGCGCACTGGAGCATGCGAGGGTGAAAACGTACTTCTTCATGGTTGGATCTCCTGGGGTGGATGAAACGTCGGGGTGGATCGCGCTGCTTTGCGCAGCCGGTACCGCATCAGCAGACGGAACGCCGCCGGCAGCACCAGCATGGTCAGCAGCGTCGCGGTGACCATGCCGCCGATCATCGGTGCGGCGATGCGCTGCATGACTTCGGAGCCAGCGCCGTGGCCGAGCAGGATCGGCAGCAGGCCAGCGATGATCACCGCCACGGTCATCGCCAACGGCCGCACGCGCTGTGCGGCCCCTTGGCGAATGGCTTCATCCAGCGCGTCGATACCCGCACGGGGATCCAGCGCAAGTTGCCGATCCCACGCATGGCGCAGGTACAGCAGCATCACCACGCCGAACTCGGCGGCGACGCCGGCCAGCGCGATGAAGCCGATCACCGTGGCTACTGATACCGCATGGCCGAGCAGCCAGATCAGCCACAGGCCGCCGACCAGCGCCAGCGGCACGTTGGCCATGATGAGCGCCGCCTCACTGGTCCGCCGGAACACCGCATAGATCAGCCCGAAGATGATCAGCAATGCCACCGGCACCACCAGCTTGAGTCGTTGCGCCGCGCTGGCGAGGTACTGGAACTGCCCCGACCACTCCAGCGTGACGCCGGGCGGCAGCGTGACCTGCCGGGCCACCGCGCGCTGCAGCCGGGCGACCACGCCGCCGAGGTTGCTGCTGGCCGTGTCGATGTAGACGTAGGTCGCCAGCTGGCCGTCCTCGCTCTTCAGCATCGACGGCCCCGCCGCAACGGTGATGTCGGCGACCTGGCTCAACGTGAGCTGGGCGCCGTTCGCAGCCACGATCGGCAGCTGCCGCAGTGCCTGCACCGAATCGCGGTCCACCCGCGGGTAGCGCACCACGATCGGAAAACGCTCGCGTCCTTCGATGCTCTGGCCAACCGGATCGCCGCCGACCACCGTGGCGATCAGCTGCTGCACGGCTTCCTGCGTGAGTCCATAGCGTGCCGCCTCGTCGCGGCGGATATGCACGTCGACATAGCGACCGCTGGTCGGACGCTCGGCCACGGCCGAGCTGACCCCGGGCACGGTCTTGGCGACTGCTTCGATGCGATCGGCGACCGTCTGCAGCGTGGTCAGGTCGGTGCCCAGCACCTTGATGCCGATCGGGCTCTTGATGCCGGTGGAGAGCATGTCGATGCGGTTGCGGATCGGCGGCACGAACAGGTTCGTCAGACCCGGCACATGCACGGCCTGGTTCAGCGCGGCCTTGATCTTGTCCATCGTCATGCCGGGGCGCCACTCGCTCTTCGGCTTGAACGTGATGGTGGTCTCGAACATCTCCAGCGGCGCCGGATCGGTGGCGGTGTCGGCGCGTCCCGCCTTGCCGAACACGTGCGCGACTTCCGGCACGGTCTTGAGCATGCGGTCGGTCAGCTGCAGCAACTGCGCGGCCTTGCCGGCTGACAACCCGGGCAGTGCGGTGGGCATGTACAGCAGCGTGCCTTCGTCCATCGCGGGCATGAACTCGCTGCCGAGCTGGCTGAGCGGCACCAGTGCGGTGAGCAGCACCAAGGCGGCCAGCCCCAGCGTGGCCTTCGGAAAACGCAGCACCACGTCGAGGATCGGCCGGTACAGCGCGATCAGGCCGCGATTGATCGGATTGGCGTGCTCGGCACGCAGGTGTCCGCGTACCAGGTAGCCCATCAGCACCGGCACCAGGGTCACCGCCAGCCCCGCGGCCGCCGCCATCGCGTAGGTCTTGGTAAACGCCAGCGGCTTGAACAGCTTGCCCTCCTGGCCTTGCAGCGCGAACACCGGCACGAACGACAGCGCGATGATCAGCAGGCTCACGAACAGCGCCGGACCCACTTCCACGGTGGCCTCGGCGATCAGCGCCCAGCGGGCGGCGCCCTGTGGTTCTTGCCCATCGTGCGCGTCGCGCCAATGCTCCAGGTGCTTGTGGGTGTTCTCGATCATCACGATCGCCGCATCGACCATTGCACCGATCGCGATCGCGATGCCGCCCAGCGACATCAGGTTCGCGGTGACGCCCTGCAGGTTCATCACGATGAAGGCGGTCAACACGCCCAATGGCAACGTGATCACGGCGACCAGCGCCGAGCGCAGGTGACCGAGGAACAGCGCGCAGACCAGCGTGACGACGAGAAACTCCTCCAGCAACTTTCGCCAGACGTTCTCCACGGTGGCGTCGATCAGCTGGGAGCGGTCGTAGGTGGGCACGATCTCGACGCCCGGCGGCAGGCTGCGTTGCAACTGCGCCAGACGCGCCTTCACCGCCGCGATGGTGGCCTTGGCGTTCTGACCCGAGCGCATCACGATGATGCCGCCGACCACTTCGCCCTGGCCGTCCAGTTCGGCGAGGCCGCGCCGGAAGGTCGGACCGCGGCGCACCGTCGCCACGTCGCGCAGCCGCACCGGCACGCCGTTCGCGTTGGCGACGATCGGCACGTTCTCGAAGTCGGCGCGGGTCTTGAGATAGCCCTCGCTGCGCACCATCAGCTCGGCCTCACCCTGCTCGATCACCGAGCCGCCGTTGGCGCCGTTGGCGGCGCGCACGGCATCAACGAGCTGCGCCACGGTGAGGCCGCGCGCGGCCAGCGCCTGCGGATCGGGCACGATCTGCCAGGCGCGGTCCATGCCGCCCAGGGTGGCCACCTCGGCGACACCCGGCACGGTTTTCAGCTGGAAGCGCAGGTTCCAGTTTTGCAGCGCGGTGAGCTGGCCGATGTCGTGTCGACCGGTGCGGTCGACCAGCGCGTATTCGTAGATCCAGCCCAGCCCGGTGGCATCCGGACCCAGTGCGGGATTGACGCCGGCCGGCAGTCGATCGCGCGCCTGGCTCAAATATTCCAGCACGCGTGAGCGTGCCCAGTAGAGGTCGGTGCTGTCGCTGAACAACACATCCACGTAGGAGTCGCCGAAGAACGAATACGCGCGCACCGTGGTCGCGCCGGGCACCGACAGCATGGTGGTGGCCAGCGGATAGGTCACCTGATCCTCCACCACTTGCGGCGACTGGCCGGGGTAGCTGGTGCGGATGATGACCTGGGTGTCGGAGAGATCGGGTAGCGCGTCGATGGACGTATGCCACGCCGAGAACACACCGACCGCCGCCAGCGCCAGCGCGGCCAGCAGCACGAACACGCGATACCGGATCGAAACGCGGATCAGCGCGGCGATCATGGCCGCTGCTCCGGCATGGGCATACCCGGCATAGCGCTACTCGCCGTATGCGCCGGTTCGCTGCTCTGCAGGCGTTGCAACGCGCCAGACAGGCTCGCCTCCGAGTCGATCAGGAACTGGCCAGACACCACCACGCGCTCATCGCTGGAAAGCCCCGCGAGAATCTCTGTGTCGCCACCGGCCGAACGGCCGAGGCGCACCGCCACCGGCCGGAACTGTCCGTTGCCCTCGGCCACGATCACCCGTGGTGTGTCGCTGCCGGTGGCGATCACGGCGCCATCGGGCACCACCAGCTCGGGCCGGGCCGGTGGCGGTTGCAGCTCCACCGTGACGAACTGACCCGGACTCAGCGCGTGATCCGGATTGGGCAGCACGATGCGCGCACGCTGGGTGCGGGTCATCGGGTCGAGGTCGGGCAACAGGGCTTCCACCTGTCCACGAAACACCTGGCCGGGCAGCGCTGTCGCACGCACGGTCACCGGCGTGCCGGTGCGCACCGTCCCCGCCGCGGCCTGCGGCAGCGCCGCCTCCACCCACACCGTGGACAGGCCGTTGAGCGTCATCAGCGTCTGCCCGGCGCCGACTTGCTGGCCTTCGCGCACGTCCAGCGTCGTGACCACGCCGCCCTTCGGCGCGTGCAGGGTGATGTGGCCACCCCGTTCCGAAGCGATGTCCTGCGCGGTCAGGCCCAGCACCTGCAGCCGTTGCCGCGCGGCTGCGCGCAACGCCTGCGCGTCAGGGGACTGCGCGTGTTGCAGGGCGCGGTATTCGGCAATCGCGCTGCTCCACTGCGGCGCCAGCAGTTCGGCCAACGGCTGCCCAGCCTTGACGGCGGTGTACGGCGCGCGCACGTCAAGCCGCTCCACCGTCGCGTCGACGCGCGCGCTCACAGTAACGGCGTCGCGCAGGTTCCAGCTCACGGTGCCCGGCACTTCGAGTTGGGCCGCCAATACCCGGCGCACCACGGGTACGGTTCGCACACCCAGGTTCTGCACGGTGGCCGGATCAATGCGCACCACGCTCTTGTCGGTGCTGCCGTCATCCGCATACTTGGGCACCATTTGCATGCCCATCGGCGACACGCCGGGATGGTCGAAGTGCTGGTCGGGCACCATCGTGTCGTACCAGTACAGCACCTTGCGTTGCGTGCCTTGCAGGCCCGCCGTGGTGCTGGCCGGCATCGATGCCGAGCCCACATGGCGCCCACCGACATACCCCAGTGCCAGCAGCACGGCGGCACCCGCCAGCGCGCCGATCACGATACCGATCCGTTTCATGGCAGGTTCTCCGAAGATGGGGTGGATTCGGGCAACAGGTAGGCCAAGGCGGCCCAGGCGCGGGCGCGAGCTGCCAGCGCATCGGCGTAGTCGAGGCGCAGCGCGATCTCGTCGCGGCGCGCATCGAGCCACGGTTGCAGCGTGCCGCCGCCGCGGTAGGCGGCCAGCGCCACCCGGCTGCGATCGCGGGCCAGCGGCAGCAGCGCCGTGCGATCGCGTGCGATCTGCCGCCCCCAGCCCTGCCAGGCGGCGACGTCGCGCGCGACGGTTTCGCGTTGCGCACGGCGGGCATCCTCGTGCGCCGACTCGACCGCATCGCGTTGCGCCTGCTTCGCGCTGATGGCGCGGTCTTGCCGGTTGCGGGTGAACAGCGGCAGGCTCACACCCATCTGCACCATCACCATGTCCGACAGATACGGCGCGCGGCGGCCGTAGGTCACGTCCACGCTCCAGTCCGGATGCTTCGAGGCGCGCGCCTGCGCCAGTGCGGCATCGGCCACCTGCTCGCGCGCCTGCCACGCCTGCATTGGCGCCTGCCGATCGGTGTGCTGTTCGAGTTGATCCGGCGCGACCGGCAACTGGTCGAAGTCCGGGGCGTCCGCCAGCGCCGTCGGTGCGTCGCCCAGCCAGCGCTGCAAGGACGCGTTGGCCGCCTGCAGATCGGCGTCAGCGGCTTCGATCCGGTTGGCCAGCGTCAGCGCCTCGGCCTGTGCCGCCAGCACGTCCGCCGCACTGCCGGTGCCGCCGTGCAACCGCGCCGTGGCGACCTGCACCGCGAGGGTACTTTCGTCGCGCAAAGCTTCCAGCAAAGTGCGCTGCTGCGTGGCCGCCCATACGCCGATCCAGGCGTTGGCGATGCGCTCGCGCACATCCTGTGCGGTGGCGGTGCGCTCGGCCTCGGCGGCATCGACCTGCGCGGCGGCCAGCGAACGATCCGCCGCGCGCGCCGCGTGCGAAGGAATCGCCTGCATCACGCCGATCGTGCGCATGGTCATCGTGTCCGAGCGCAGGCTGAAAGCGCCCGGATCGGTGACCGGGTAGTTGGAGACGCCGAACGTCAGCGAGGGATCGGGCAAGCGTCCCGCGCGCACGGCCTCGTCGCGCATCGCGGCGAGATCGGCATCGCGCGCGGTAAGCAGCGGTGCGCGGGTCACGCCTTGCCGAACAGCGGCGTCAAGCGTCAGAGGTGGAGAGGCGGTTTGGGCAGCAGCAACGGTCGCCGATCCGCCCAGGACGATAAACAGCACCCACACGCGAGGGCGTTGGGCCAAACAGGAAAACAGCATGAGGGTTCACTCCCGTGATCGAACAAGCGTCGCGCCACGCAGGCACGACGGCACCTCGGCGATGGCCGGGAGGCGCTAGATCAGCAGGGAGCAGAACAACAACGTGGCCGATGGCGGTGGCGCTCGCAGCCGGTAGTAGCGTTCGGGGACGAAAGCCGCCGGCATGGGCGGGACGACGAACGGCACCGCAGACGGCAATGCCGCCAGCAGGTTGGGCGGCACCGTCAGAGGGCGGCTATCACTGGGCGCGGACACTTGTCGGACGCAGTGCTGGGCGCACAGGACGTGGTCGCTCGCCGCATGTTGCATCTCTGGGCAGGTGCCACGCATGGCGGCGTCTCCCGCGCCCGTGCCCATCGCCATGACCGACCCCATCATGGCCGGCGGCATCGTGCAGGCGTAGGCCGCCAGGGCCGTTTGCAGGCCCAGCATGAACAGCGCACCGACCAGCAGCAGCCCGCGTGTCAGCCCTGCGCGACGTAGGTCGCGCAGGCGCCAAGGGCGCGGTTTACGTGGCGTGGATCGGGTGCGTGCCATGTGAAGTCCGTTACGGATGGGTGTGCCCGTCGCCAAGGGGCTTCGTGCCGACCGAGCCGACCGTCGCGGGCGAGGGTGCGGAAGCGGCGCCTTGGCCAGACATGTCCATGCCCTTCATGTCCATGCCACCCATGGCTGCCGCATCGTGAGCATGCGCATCGCTGTCCCCGTGACTGTGGCTACCGCCTTCATCCATGTCCATGTCCTCATCCGGCGGCGCCTTCGCCACAATCGCCTTGTATTCGGCCGGCGTCATGCCGGGCAGCTTCTCCAGGAAGGCGACCATGCTCCAGATGGTGGGATCGTCGTGGCCCGCCTTGCCCCACGCGGGCATCGCGCTCATCTTGATGCCGTGCTTGATGACCCAGAAAGCGTCCTTCGGATCGACGTGCACCTTGGAAAGGTTGGGCGGCTGCGGATACATACCGACCCGCAACTCGGAGTCGTTCACGCCGGGCGACAGATGGCAACTGGTGCACATCGCCGCGTACTGGCCGGCGCCTTTCAGGATCAGTTGCGGATCGTCGAGATTCGGCACGGTCAGATCCTCCGAGCGCACGTGGATCGAACGATCGCGCAGGGTCTGCAGCACGGCGAACACCGGCTTGGTGTGGTGATCGTCCGCCCCGATGTTGTAAAGACCGGACCAGGCGAACACGCCGGCGCCGATGGCCAAGACACCCAAGGTAACGGCGACTGTGATGACGTGTGCAGTGTGCTTTTTCATAGGTAATCCCCTCAGAACCAGATGCGGACGCCGGCCACGAGCTGCCGGTCGAGTACGGGTTGATGATCTTGCCGGGCGTAGTCGGCGGTGGTGCCGACGCGGCGGACCCAGTTCACGCCGATGTAGGGCGCGAACTGGCGGTGGAACTCGTAGCGCAGGCGCAGGCCGAACTGCACGTCGGACACGCCGCTGCCGATGCGGCGCTGCGGGTCGTCCTTGCCGTACAGGTTGACCTCGGCCTCGGGCTGCAGGATCAGCCGCTGGGTGAACAGCAACTCATAGTCAGCCCGCAGGCGCGCGGCGGTGCGGCCGTTGGCACCGGCGTAACCGGTGGCCTCCAGCTCGAACCAGTACGGGGCCAGCCCCTGCACGCCGAACGCCGCCCACGTCCGCTTCGGGCCCTCGCCGAGATCCTGGCGCACACCGAGCTGGGTGCCCCAGTAGGTGGCGATGCTGTGGTTCCAGAACGCTTCGAGGTCACCATCGTCCAGCTTGCCGCGGCTGCGCCCGCCTTCGGTCCGTACCCACAGCTTGTTCGTGTCGTTGCCGTACCAGCCTTCGGCTTCCCAGGTCTGGCCGTTCGCGTCACGGCCGTGGAAGGCCTCCAATTGATCGATCAACACCATGCCCAGCGGCGTGTTGTCGGCCATGTCCATGCCCTGCATGGAGCCGTAGCCAACGCCGTCGGAGTAGTCGGGGCTGCGCGCATTGGGTGGTGGGCTGCCGCCCTGCATCGGGCCCATCGTCATGCCCGGCATCGCGCCCATGCCGGCCATGCCAGCGTGATCCATCCCCTTCATGTCCTCCGGACTCATGCCGGGCATCGACGCGTGATCCATCCCCGACATGTCGCCGGCGGGTGCCGCCGACGAAGCCGGCGTGGCGGGCATCGGCATGCCTTGCATCGCACTGTGATTCATCCCCTTCATGCCCTTCATGTCGCCCATACCGGAGCTGGCGGCGGGCTTGGGTGGCATCGGCATGGCGGGCATCGCAGGGTGACCCATGTCGTGCGACGACGACGCCGGCTGCGTTGGCGAAGACTTCTTGCCCGACTGTTTCACCTTCGATGGCGTCGCGGGTCTGGGCGCGCTGGACGAGGCCGCCGGCATGCTCATGCCGGGCATGTTGCTCATGTCCATTGGGGCGGTGCTGCTCGACGCGGGGACACTTTGCGCGTTGGCCGCCAGCGGTAGTGCCAGCCACAGCGCCGCGAGCAGCGCGGAGCGATTCAAGTGAGTGGTTCGCGAGGTCGGGCTCATGACACCACCACCTCGCGGAACATGCCCGCTTCCATGTGATACAGCATGTGGCAGTGATAGGCCCAGCGACCGAGGTTGTCGGCGCTCACTCCGTAGGTAATGCGCTGCGCGGGTTGCACGTTGATGGTGTGCTTGCGCACCTGGAATTTACCGTCCGGGCTTTCCAGCTCGCTCCACATGCCGTGCAGGTGGATCGGGTGGTTCATCATGGTGTCGTTGACCAGCACCACGCGCAGTCGCTCGCCGCTGCGGAAGTGCACTGGCGTGGCGTCGGAGAACTTCACGCCGTCGAACGACCACATGTAGCGCTCCATGTTGCCGGTGAGGTGCAGCTCGATCTCGCGGCTCGGTTCGCGCGGGTCGATGGAGCCGCCGATGGTGTGCAGGTCGGCATAGGTGAGCACGCGTCGGCCGTTGTCGCGCAGGCCAGTACCCGGGTCATCGAGGTTGGTGCGTGGCATGTCCACGTGCATGTCGACGCCCGGGTTGTGGTATTCGGTGCGGGCGTGATGCACCACCGGTGCGGCAGCTGTTGCCATGCCGCTCATGTCCATGCCGGGCATGTCCTGCATCCCGGCCATGCCCGCCATCCCGGACATGCCGCCGTGTCCGCCGCCCTGGGCCATCGCCCCCATCATGTCCACCATGCTCACAGGCATGCGCGGATCCATCGCCGGCACCACCGCTTCCATACCGGGCCGCGGCGCCAACGTGCCACGGGCGTAGCCGGTGCGGTCGATGGACTGGGCGAAGATCGTGAACGCCCGGTCTTCCTGCGGCTCGACGATCACGTCGTAGGTTTCGGCCACCGAAATGCGGAACTCGTCGACCGGCACCGGTGCCACATCTTGGCCGTCGGCGGAGATCACCGTCAGCTTCAGGCCCGGAATGCGCACGTCGAAGATCGTCATCGACGAACCGTTGATGAAGCGCAGCCGGACCTTCTCGCCGGGCTTGAACAAGCCGGTCCAGTTGCCGGCCGGGGCGGCGCCGTTCATCAGGTAGGTGTAAGTGTAGCCCGAGACGTCACTGAGATCGGTGGAGTTCATGCGCATCTGATTCCACATCTTGCGTTCGGCCAGCGCCTGGCGCAGGCCCTGTTCGCGCACGTCGCGGAAGAACTCGGGCGCAGTGGGCTGCGCGAAGTTGTAGTAATCGCTCTGGCGCTTCAGCGTGGCGAGGATGTGCTCGGGGTTCTGGTCGGTCCAGTCGTTGAGCATCACCACGTAATCGCGGTCGCTCGGGTGACGCTCCGGTCCGGCCGGCTCGATCACCAGCGAGCCGTACAGGCCGGTCTGCTCCTGGAATCCCGAGTGCGAGTGGTACCAGTAGGTGCCGCTCTGGTGTACCGGGAAGCGGTAGGTGAAGGTTTCACCCGGTGCGATGCCTGGGAAGCTGATGCCCGGCACGCCGTCTTCTTGGAAGGGCACGATGATGCCGTGCCAGTGAATGGACGTGGGCACCCGCAACCGGTTAGTCACACGCATCGTGACGGTGGTGCCTTCCTTCCAGCGCAGGGTCGGCCCCGGGACGCTGCCATTGACGGTGGTGGCCAAGCGCGGACGGCCGGTGTAGTTCACCGGCGTCTCGGCGATGTCGAGCGCAAAGTCGGTGCCGCTGAGGATGGCAGGTTGCCCTGCAGTGTTCAGTGCCCAGGCCTTTGACGGGCGCAGCAGCCCGAGGGCAGCGATGGTGCCACCGAAGGCGACACCCTGGACGAAACGACGCCGCGACAAGTCCATCGCGGGCGGGGGAAGGATTTTCATGGGGCCTCTCCAAGACAGGCGGCATCCTCGTGGTGATGCCGATCACAGCCGATGGCTACGAGGGTCGACACGCGACCGGCGTGAGCCATGCTCATCGAAACGATGGGAGAGTCAGACCGCCGGCGGTCGGAGCGGGGGCGCGTTCGTCCCCGAAGGGGCCGTCATGCCCGAGGGCATCGCGTAAGTTGCCGCTAATGCGATCGAAGCCGGCATCAATGCCGCCCTCGACAGAAGCGCCGTGGCACACATCGCAGCACAGGCGCACTGGCCAACCGCACCGTTGCAGCAGTCCGCCGAGTGATGGCAGCAGGAATCAGCGGCGGTGGACGTTGCCGCGTGATGGCAATGCATGCCGTGTGCTGCGGCCGCGGCGACCATCGCATGCTCGGCCTGGGCATGAGATGCCATCGGCATGCTCATGGGCGCGGCCGCCACGGATTGGATCACGAGCATCAGCCACGCCAACACGCTCATCGCCCGGAGGCGACGTGAACGCGCAAGCTGACGCAACGAGAATCTCATAGGCCGAGCTTACTCGGGCGATCTGGCCCCCTCAACTCTGGAGGTGGGTTCAAGGAGATTCACGGCTTGCTGAAACCCATATGCAAGGTGATTTTGTCGCCGGCTTTCAGGCCGGCCATGGCGGACGGTGGGAAATGCACCTTCAGGGTCATGCCCTCGGTCGTCACATCAACCACGCCGGTCTTCGCATCCGCTGCCGTCACGGTCGCCGGCATCATGTGCATGCCCATCATGTTGTGGTGCATGCCTTTCATGTCCGAGTGCATCGCACCCATCTTGTCCATGCCGCTCGTGGGCGTGCTGTCCTGAGCCACGGCGACACCACTGAGGGCCGATACGAGCGCCAGGGCGCCAAGCGCCGAAAGTAATGATTTGCGTGAAATGGTCATATAGCCGTCCCAACGATGCGTTGCCAGACGCAACAGTGGGAGCGTGCGCCCCATCGTGTGTACGGACGTTGAAATTCCGGCCGATCGTCCACTTTGCTGCAGGCCATTGGGTTACACCTTCAAATACTCCTCACAGGCCACGATCAGTTCGCGTATCTCGGACTCGGTGGCGTCAGGTCGTGCCCGAAGGATGGTGCGCAGCTGCGCAATCTGATCGTTATTCGGGATCAACTCCGACGGGCTTTCCCACATCCAGTCGATCACGATCGGCAAGAGCTGGGTGGCAGGCAATGTCGCCACCTCTTGGTGGGTGGGTACGTACATGCCCATCCGAAAAACCGGGCTATCCCAACCATGGCTATCCCGGGCAGCCTGGAATGCGCTCGCCGGCATGCCAAAGCGATCGTCGGGGTCGGTCATGGCACGTCTCCGTGAGGCATCGAGTTCCCGATGCGTGTTTTGGTGGTACTGGCATGTCGCGCATCTTCCTCCGCATGAACGTAAATCGACGTCGTGCCGATGGAGCTGTGGCGGAGGTTCTGCTGGATGTGGTGAATGGGGGTGCCGTCCTCGGCTTGGTGCGTGGCGGCCGTATGCCGCAGCCAATGCGTCGATGCGCGGCGCACGCGTGTGGCTTTGACCTCATCCTGCCGTTGCAGTGTCTCTGCGACGCGTCGGAAGGTGTCCTTGACGATCTGGTAGACCGCCGTGGGCGTCAGCGGGGACGAGCGTCCGGCGATGCCCAGAATGGCCGGGATGTTGCCGTCGCCCGAAGGCACTGCGGGCAGACCGTGGAAGCGCCGATAGCGTGCAAAGTCCTCCATGAGGCCATCGCCCAGGGGAATGGTGCCTTCAACGCCACCTTTCCCAACGGTGTGCAACCACCATCGGCCACGGAGAAGCTGGAAATCACTTTCATTCGCCGCTGCTGCTTCGGCGGCCCGCAGTGCGGTTTCGTAGAGGAAACGAAGCACCCAGCGAACGCGTTCGTAGCGTTGCCGTTCCCGCGCCGTGTCCTGTGGCCAACCGTCGACGACGCGCAGCACCTCTTCCCAGAGAGCCCGGTCCAAGTAGCGTTCGATCGTGCGCCGGGTGCCGCGGCGCGCCCGTCGCCGCTGCAGCACAAACGGGCTGCCGGCGAGATAGCCGGCGCGCACGAGGTAGTTGAACAGTCCGGCGAGGATGCCCAGCGCCTGGCGGCGACTGCGGTCGGCCAACGGCCCGGCGAACAGTCGCCGATGCTCACCGCGACGGGCGAGACCGGCGTCGCACCATGCCGCCGGTGGCTGCGCGAGGAAGGCTTCGTAGGCGATCACATCCTCGCGGGTGAGACTCGACACCGGCTTGCCACGCACTTGCGTGCCCCAGAGCAGCAACCGCTCGGCCTCCTTGCGGTAGCTGCGGAAGGTATGCGGCGAGTCGTGGTATTCCGCCAGCCACAAGCCGATCGCGGCCACGTCGTCGTTGGCGGCGATCTGCCGTGCCACGCTGGCCGAGGCGCGGTTGGTGCCGGCGCATCCCGAGAGGGTGGGCGGCAAGGCTTGGGGCAACGCCAAAAGGCTCGCTGCAGGCTCAGTCATGCTTTCCGATGTCCGATGCCACGGGAAACGCAGCGTACAGCCAAAAGACTTTCGATTATGGGAGTTATCGTAAATTTCCTGATCTTATCGTTATGAATATAACGTAATACTGTGATATACATGCTGCGAGTTCTGCAAAATTGACCCGCCGAGCGACTGGAGCCGCCATGAGCCGTGTCAGTGATACCCGCCAACGTACCCGCGAAACCGCCGCTGCCTTGGTCGCGGACGGTAGACGCCCCCACGAGCTGACCGTCGACCTGATCTATGCCGCCATCCAGCAAGGTAGCCGCACCACCATCAACGACGAGCTGAAGCTGTGGAAGGACGAACGGGCCAAGGCTGATGCGGTCGGCGCCGATCTACCGCCGGCGATCGCCGATGCCATGCGCTCACTCTGGGTGGCCGCTGTGGAACAGGGGGAGAAGGTATTCAACGAGCACCGCCAGGCGCTGGAATCTGATCTGGACGCACAGAAGCGTGCGTACGATGACGTTGCTGTCGAACGGGATGCGGCACAGGCCACGGTTCATCAGCTGCAGCACGAGGTCAGTCAACTACGCGAGCAAGGCATCGAGGTGCAGCAGCAGCTCACCCGGGAAACCGAGGCCAAGCGCGATGCCCTTGGCCAGGTTCAATCGTTGCAGCACGAGGTGGCGGCCGTTCGTACCGACATGGCTCAGCAACTAGAGGCCGCACGGCAGGCCCACGACCGATTGACCACCGAATTCCAAGCGACCGTTGCAGCCCGCGATGCTACCTTTCAGGTGGAACGGGACAAAGCCAACGCGCGCGTGGAGGCCGCTCAAGCCCGCATGCTGCAAGAAACCGATGCAGCACGGGAAGGACAGCGGCAGGCAGAGCAGCAATTGGCCAAGCTGCGGCAACGTAGCGAAGACCAGCAGACCAGCCTCACGGAATTGCGATTGAACATGGCGCGCATTCGTCGAGAATTGGCCGATGGCGAAGCGCGCTTGGCGGCGATGACCAGCGTCACCGGCGAGCGTGACCAGCTCGCCTTGGAGCTGGCTGCCACGCGAGGACAGGTCAGTGGCCTGACTTTGGCGCTTCAATCAGCGGAAGCCCGCGCAGTGGCCGCAGAGAGTCAGTTGACTGTGGGCCACAAACGCCGTCAATCCAAGCAAAAATGAGAACATGGTCAATACGAAATACTATGATCCGTAACGACTTTTCGTTCTTATCCCGGTTTTCCGTTCCATTGCTCCCCAAACCCCTATCCGGAGGGGTAAACCCCTCCACCCCGTCAAGGCAAGTTTTCGTCACGCGTGACTAATTAGCATGACGCTTGCCCAACTCTTTCAGGATCGCCCTCACCCCTTCCGGGTTAGCACGCAAGATATCGTCGCGGAGCGCGTCCAACAGCACCACATCGGAATAGTCGGCAATACGCCAATACTGGAAACTCTGAACCTGTTTCGCGTTCACCAGGCGATACATACGCGTGCGCTAATCGCGCCATGTACCGCTCGATCGGGAAGAGGAACAGCCCGCGGAAATTCACGAGGCTTTCCTGGATCGGCGCGATATGGCGCAGGTTCTCGGACACCGCCAGGGCTGCGATGTCCACGGGTAAGGTCGCGAGCGATTGCTGCATACGGGTAGCGACCGCAGTTGACCTGAGTGTCGAAGTCTCGACCCTTCTCATGGGCGTCCTCGCCACGGCGGCCAGGGCGAATTCTTCTCGGCTAGAGCTCGCCTAGAAGCCACCGCACGCTCGGAGCGTGAAATGGCCATCAGCCAGCACGCCATGGCGACTTGAAAAGGATTGCAGCTGGATTTGTATGGGCGAGGTGCGCCATCGACGCACCAGGGTTGGACCTAATACGTCCAAAGGTCTCCAGCGCGGTCAACTCGAATACGAGGCCTTGTCGATTAAATGCAACGAACCGGCAGGTGTAAGTTGCAAGCCCGCTAGTGTGCCCATCTTTTGTGACGGTGGCACAGCTCCCACCCATGGCACGCCGGACTTCGGGGGGAATCGATGCATAGGGGTGCCAGTCGGCGGTGAAGTCGAAGGCAAAGTCTTTGAGTGGCCGTGATTGGCGTCGAGGCACGCGAAAACTGTACGCCGTGCCAGTCTCAAAACCTTGGAGCGAGGCATATTGGCCGGTGCGTTGCACGCATCCAGTCGAAGACGAATATTCACCCTACCCTCGATAACGCGCCCTAATCGCCCATCCCTGTGGCCGCAGAGGGATGAACGGCGCGGCTTGGCCACCGTGCGCTTGGGGTGACGACATCAATCCGTGGCGTGCAACGGCCATGGCTATCATCGACACGGTCGTCCGCCACAAACCGACTAGCCAGTGCGGATGTACCCCAACACCTCGCAATGCGCTGGTCACTTCCTCTTTTACTCGCGCGTTCAGGGGCGACATATCTATTGCATGCGTGCGCGATGGGGGACGGTTGCAGTATGGCGAAACCGTTTATCTGCCCATCTGCCGCAGCCAGCGATAGTGCGAGGCGATTCCCGCGCCGAATGAGCGATTCGTTTGGTAGGGCACGCCGTATTCGCGGCAAGTTGTCTCGACCACGCGTGAAATGGCCGGATAGTGGACATGGCAGATGCGCGGAAACAGGTGATGCTCGATCTGAAAGTTCAGGCCACCGACCAACCAGGTGACCAGCTTGTTGTCGGGCGAGAAGTTCACCGTGGTCTCAAGCTGGTGGATCGCCCATGGCGTGTCTATGCGCCCAGATTCATCCGGAGACGGGAACGACGCTTCTTCCACGGCATGCGCCAGTTGAAACACCAGTGCGAGTTGCAGCCCCGTAACCATGGTGACCACGGCGTAGTACAGCAGGACGACGCCAATTGAATGAAATACCAGCGGTAACCCGAAAGCGAGGGTGAAGAAGACGACCTTGCCGAGTATGAAACCCATCAAATCCTTTCCACGTGGCCGTGGCATCTTGCGCTTGCCGATGGTGGCCGTGAGGATGTCGCGGAAGTCATCATGCAAATGCCAGCTGATGACCGTGAAGCCGTACAGCAACCACAGATAAATGTGCTGCCAGCGATGGTGCCAATAACGCTTTTGCTGCGGCGAAAGCCGCGCCAGCCAGCCAAGGCTTATATCGCTGTCGTAATCGTCAATGTTGACGTAAGTGTGATGGAAGTGAGCATGCTTCCAATGCCAGATGTACGAACTTCCACCGACCATGTCTAGTGTCCTGGCCATCCATTTGTTGACCGAACGGCGTTCCGAATACGCGTGGTGACCAGCATCGTGCTGGATGTTGAAACCGATCTGCGCCGTGGCGACACCAAGCACAGCGCTTAGGAATAGGCCCTGCCACCAGTTTGCTGCGAAAAACACCAGCAGTACATACGAGGCGACGAAAGAAACGAGGATGATCGTCGTCTTCAGATACATGCGCGCATTGTCGCGCTGCTTGTGTTCGTTGCGCTTGAAATAAGTATCGACTCGTCGCCGTAACTCGCGATGAAACGTGTTGTCGCCGCTAAACTTCAATCTGTTCTCGCGGGCATCCACAGGCTGGTCTCGAACGGCATCGGCCATTCGATGGGACGACTCAATGGGCATCATATGCACTCGGGGAAGTTAGTGCATGTTAATCGATCCTAGATCTTTTCGTTCATAAATTTAGATCTAAGCGCTTACCTGAACCAGGAGTGTTTGAGCATAGGAGGAAGTCCGATGAGCACCACCGCGTTTTACGCCGGCATTTAAATAAGAAGCCGTTAGACAGATCATGGATCGGAAGATGGCCGAAGGCCCAGCCGCCTGCCCTACCCTCGATAACAGTCCCTAATCGCTAGCCAATCCGCCGGAGGCAGGACTCGCCTCTGCATCATCATGAGGTTTCCTTGAAGTGTCCGTAGTGACGGGGTAGACCCAGGGTGTTGGTGAGTCAAGGCGAGTGCGCTAGCTGTCGTGGCTCACGAGCGATCGCTGGCGACGATTGTCGCTGTGCCCTACTCCGTTGTGCCTTTTTATCCACTCACATAGGCCGCCAGTTCATCCGGCGTCCCTCTCGGAAACGCTTCTCTCAAATAGTCCAGAAAAGCCGAGACGCGTGCGCTGAGGAGTCGACGCGTTGGATAGAGCGCCCACAGTTCGATCTCCGGTCCGTCCACCCTGCCCCACTGCACCAACGTGCCGGCGGCAAGATCGGGGCTGGCGAGCGACAACGGCAGGCGGGCGGCACCGGCGCCCATGCGCGCGGCATCGCGAATCATGAGCAGCGATGACAGGCCGATCACCGGCTTGGCGATGAGCGTGGACGGCCCGATGGGCGTGGTCATCGTCCAGGTTTCCGTCGGCTGCACCGCGCCACGGACGATGACTGGCACGGGCTCGTTGTCTGCGGTCTTGGCCAGGTTCGCACTGGCGACGACTACCAGTCGATCGCGCAGAAAGATACGTCCCACCAAGTTGGCATCGGGTTCGGGATTGACGCGAATGACTAGGTCGTAGGCCTCTTCGATCATGTCCACGGCGCGGTCTTCGGCAGTGATCTCCAGTTGCACCTGCGGAAACCGGAGCGCGAAGCCGGCCGCGAGCTTGCCCATCGCGGTCTGTGAAAAGAGAAGCGGCGCGCTGATGCGCAAACGCCCGCGGGCAGTGTGGCCGCCGGAGGCGATGGCCGTAGCGGTCTCATCGAGCTCGGTGAGCAGGAGCGCCGTGCGTTCGTAAAGCGCTCGGCCCTCTTCGGTGAGCTTGAGCGATCGCGCGCCACGCTCGAACAGGCGCAGATCCAGGCTGGCCTCCAGTTCGGCCACACGCCGGGACAGCGTGGCCTTGGGCCGGCCCGCTTCGCGCGCGGCCCGGCCGAGCCCACCATGGCGGGCCACGAGGTTGAAATCGGCGAGCGCGAGCAGATCCATGTGTTCCATCTGTGAGACGAGGCGTCCCACTTTAGCGGCTATGCCTGCGAATTTGGGTCGATAGCATGACGAGTGTGTTCCCAACCCACCCACTCGGAGTACATGCCATGACCATCCTCGTAACTGGTGCCACCGGCCGCGTCGGCCGCCACGTCGTCGACCAGCTCGCCCAGCGCGGCGCCCCGGTGCGGGTGCTCACCCGCGATCCCGCCAAAGCCACCTTCCCCGCCGGCGTGGAGGTGGCGAAGGGCGACCTGCTCGACCTCGACGCCCTACGCGCCGCTTTCGACGGCGTCAGCACGCTGTTCCTGCTCAATGCGGTGACCGGCGACGAGTTCACCCAGGCGGTCCTCACGCTCAACCTGGCCCGCGAGGCGGGCGTGAAGCGGGTGGTCTACCTGTCAGTGATCCACGCGGACCGCTACGTCAACGTGCCGCACTTCGCGGTGAAATTCGGCGCCGAGCGCATGCTGCAGCAGATGGGCTTCAGCGCCACGATCCTGCGGCCGAGCTATTTCATCGACAACGAGCACATGATCAAGGACGTGGTGCTCGACCACGGCGTCTACCCGATGCCGATCGGCCACAAGGGTCTGGCGATGGTCGATGCGCGCGACATCGCCGAAGTCGCTGCGATCGAACTGATCCGTCGCAGCGAAAGCCCGGACACCCTGCCGATCGAAACGATCAACCTGGTCGGCCCGGACACGCTCACCGGCGCGGACGTGGCGGCTATCTGGACGGACGCGCTGGGACGCCCGGTGGTGTACGGCGGCGATGACCCCGCCGCGTTCGAACAGAACGCCGCCGGTTTCATGCCTCCCTGGATGGCCTACGAGATGCGGCTGATGGCCGAACGCTGGGTCAGCGACGGCATGATCCCGGAACCGGGCGACGTGCCGCGCCTGACCCAGCTGCTGGGGCGGCCGCTACGGTCGTATCGCGGGTTTGTAGCGGAGGTTGCCGAGGCTGTTGCCTGAGCTTCCCCACGATGCTCGCGTGGCAGGGATTGGGATTCCCACCCGCTGCGCGGGCATCGATCAAAGGGATTGAGAAAATCGCCTTTGAGGCATTTCGTATGCAGCTTGTTGTCGGGTCAAGCGCTCGATGTAGCCGACCGACTGGCCGACTTCAGGACGACTGGCGCTCTTGTGGCGCTTATTCGCTTCGCGAGGAATGAACGCACTCTCTGCAGAGCGTTCGACGCAGGATGCGCCCTCGCTCAAGTGCTCAGCTACCACTCCGTAAACCCCTACTATTCAGCAATCGCGCCGAGACTTTGGAATGTCGTTTCTGAAGGCGTCCTTGAAGATCTCCACAAAGATCGCTTTCAATTTTCGCGATGCCGAGACGGATTTCAAAAATTTTCGAGTGTGCTATGCGAGCGCTTGAATAGCGCGGTAGCGCTTTATGGAGTCCATCGTCTTGCCTCCGGGCCTAGTTTCACTTGGGCAACGATCGTAGATATGAATCGCGAATGCATTCGTGGCTTCGCAACCCCTGGGCTTGAACGCCCCGACGCCCTTCAGTCTTTCTTAGATTTTGGCCCTACGAACCAAAGATCAACGAATGCGCTAGACAAGGATCCACTCTTCATCTTAACTGGCTCACAGCGTCCAGAAGAAAAGTGCAATTATGAAAGTCCGCACGAAAAAAAGTGAATGTTCTGAAGATTTCAACTGAATGCGAAAATAATTTCTGGCGAAAGATAAATGCATGCCATTTATTCATATGACTTTTTAGCGGCCTTGTGTTTAGCGCATCAAAACACCATGCCTTAAGAAAGAAACCTGACAACTTTTCATCTAGCTGGCCAGCATGCCGATGCAAGCACCGCCACCAGCTCATCCATTGAATAACGCATGTAAACGTTATCACGCGCCATCGACTTCCCTCCGAATAAGCTCTTTGTTGGGAATGACCGCTTGGATCACGACATGCCGCAGCATGCGGTGTGGGAGAGCGGTGTTCGCCCGAACCCTTGTGCGGCTTCCAGGCGAGGGTTTGATCACGCGAGCCAGCAGCGTCTAGCGTCATCACAAAGGGGACAATTAACGGAGGCAATCATGAAGGCGAAAAAAAGCTTGTATAGCTTGCCACTGCTTTTGCTACTCCCATGCTTCGCCCACGCCGGCGACGTACCCGGCACCTATGCCAAGTATCAATGGAGTTCCTCGGTTACCGGACTAACTTCGGTGGACTATGACATCAACGTGCAGGCCGATCCGGGTTATCGCGCGAATGTGCGTTTTGCCGACCATTTCCGCCTGGTCGGTAGCAGTAACGGCGGCTATGTCGGCATGGAGGACAACAGCCGTCTCGGCCCCAATTTCGTGTTTACAATACGGGGCGCAACGCAGTATCAAGCCGGCGATCCCGGAAGCAGCTGCGTAGTTTACAGCGGCGAAAATCCCCGTGTTACCTGCCGCATACCTATGTGGTCCACAGTCACTGATTATCAATTCCACGTTGCCTATGAAGGCGGCCAGTGGCTGGGGGTTACGGTTACCGACCTCTACAACCCCAGCTTGTCCTTAAAGCTAGGCAGCATCCTTACTGACGCCACCAGTCTTTCACCGCAGGGCATGGTGAGCCGGACGACATATCTTGAAGGCCGCTCGCCCAACGCGAACTGCTACAACCAACCCTACAGTGACGTGATATTCGACGCACCCAGCAGCAACGGTGTCCAAGCCACTGTTTCAAGCACCGGGACCAACACAACATGCAGCAACTTCAGCGAAGTCCTGAACGGTGAACAGTTCAATGCCTCGGGCAATTTGCTGCGCGGTTTGTATCAGGGCGACGATAACCTTTGCGTGGATGCGGGAAGTGGCCAAACCAACGTGCCGGCTACCACTCAGAGCTGCAACAAAAAGAAGGAAGCCCAAGCCTGGGTGCTTGGGAGGGACGGCACTATGCGGCTGCAGAGCAATCTTTGCCTGGACGTTGCCAATCCCGACTCGCCATCCGGCGCGGCGGTGATTGTGGATCAATGCACAGGCAGCGCCAGTCAGCAGTGGTCTATCGGGGGCGCCCGCAATCTTCTATTTAGCAATCTCGGCGGCAGCCAGTATTGCCTGGCGGAGGGGGCTGCCGGTACGCAGTTGACGATCCAGGAATGCACGGGAGCGGCCGGTCAGAATTGGTCTATGCCGGTGTTGCCGGTGCTGCCGTAGACATGGTTTTTTATATGATCGATTGCTCGAAGGAAGCAATGCTGGAAGATTGACCTTTTCTTGCAGTTGTTGGATATGGCGATTCGCATTAATTGATAGAGAGCCGTTCGTCATTCCCGTGAAGGCCGGAATCCATTTCCAATCCGGATGGATCCCGGCCTTCGTGCATCACCCGCTTTCCTGATGGCCGTACGCTATGTAAACGTTGTCACGCGCCATCGACTTCCCTCCGAATAAGCTCTTTGTTGGGAATGACCGCATAAATCACGACATGCCGCAGCACACGGCGTGGCAGCGGCGTTCGCCCGAACTCTTGTGCGGCTTCCAGGCAACGGTTGATCGCGCAAGCCAGTAGCGTCATCAACAAGGGGACAATCAACGGAGGCAATCATGAAGGCGACAAAGAGCTTGTACAGCCTGCCCTGGCTATTGCTGTTTCCACTCATCGCCCACGCCGGCGACGTACCCGGAACGTACGCCAAATACCAATGGGATTCCACGGTCACCTCGCTGACTTCAATAGATTTCGGCATCAACGTGGAGGCGGATCCGGGTTATCGCGCGAACGTCTTGTGGAGCAACCGGTTTGTTCTATCCGGCACCGGCGACATTGGCCGTGCGGGCATGGAGGACAATGCCAACCTGGGCCCCGGTTTCGTCTTTACGGTGCAGGGTGCCACGCATTACAAGAGCGGCGCAGCCGGCAGCTATTGCACCGTTCACGGTGGAGCTTCCCCGCGCGTCACCTGCCGCCTGCCCTATCACTGGCTAAATACTCTGAACTATCAGTTCCACGTTGCTTATGAAGGCGGTCAGTGGCTTGGCGCTACGGTTACCGACCCACATACCCAGCAGTCTTTCAAGCTGGGAAGCATCCTGACGGGTGCCACCAGTATTACGCCGCAAGGCATGGTGGGCCGAACGACCTATCGGGAGGCGAAATCCCCCAATTCGAACTGCTACAACCAACCCTATAGCGAAGCGGTGATCGGCGCGCCGACCGGCAATGGTGGCCAGTACGCCTCTACCGTCTCCAGTGCAGGCACCCTCGCGACGTGCGCTGGTTTCAGCAACACCAGCATCATCACCTACACACCCGGCAGTGATCAGCTCAACGGTTTCGGCAATTTGCCGCGCGGTGAAGTCGTGGGTGCACTGAGTGGCCTTTGCGCGGATGCGGGTGACGGCAAAACCAGTGGCGCGGCGATTACCACCCAGACATGCGACGAGAAGTCAGAGGGACAGGCCTGGGTATTTGCGAAGGATGGCACAGTGCGGCTACAGAGCAATCTTTGCCTGGATGTCGCCAACGCAGATCCATCGCAAGGTGCCGTGGTGATTGCCGATGCATGCAACGGTAGCGCCGGGCAGTATTGGACACTTCAAGGGTTCGGCAATCTGATACAGAGCAATGTCAGTGGGTATTGCATGACGGAGGGGAGTGCCGGTGCGCAGTTGACGATGCAACCTTGCACGGCCGACAACATCTGGCTCGTACCGCAGATC
This sequence comes from Dyella sp., assembly GCF_036746095.1. Lineage (NCBI taxonomy): Bacteria > Pseudomonadati > Pseudomonadota > Gammaproteobacteria > Lysobacterales > Rhodanobacteraceae > Dyella > Dyella sp. The sequence continues at coordinate 36,214 of NZ_DAIOEU010000014.1, read as the reverse complement.
CCGGTGCTGCCATAGGTGGACGGAGCTACCCGGTGATTGATTGGACAGTAGTGGGCGAAAGCCAGAGCTCAGTGACTTTTTGGGGGCGCCTCAAAAAGACGCTGGGCCCCGGCCTTCGCCGGGCGACGATGTTTACAGTGGCTGTCACTGGCGCTACCCCCATGGCACTCACTCATGCATATCGCTGGCGGGCCGCTTCCATCACACCTGTCTGTCGATATTCATCAGCGCGCTAAAGCCCAAGCAACCCCACCCCAACCCTCCCCTACTGCCGTAAGGGAAGGGGTCGATCGCGATAAGCATCAAACGTTTCGGCTACGCGAAACGTGGCGTTGGCTGTTGTTTTAGACAACCCACCCATCGCGATACTCGCGCCGCAGAAACGCATTCGCATCCGGCTTGTTGGTGATGCGCATGTTCGCCGCGTCGTACTCGATCCTGCCGCCCGCGCGAAGGGAGACGATGCCCAGCAGCATTACCTCCGTCAGCCGTGCAGCGTACGAGAACGGCGAAGATGCTTCCGCCCTCCCCTTGCACGCGTCCACCCAATTCATCTCGTGCGAGGTCTTGATGCGCGCGAACAGTTGCGGAGGCGTGCCCACCGAATCATGCAGCGACTTCGGCAGCAGGCGCGGGTTCGCGCCGTAGGTCTCGTGGATCAGCTTGCCCTTGTCGCCAACGTACAGCACACCGCCGTCCTTGCTCATCTGCCCGGCTCCCAATGCTTCCAGCCCCGGCGGCAGCAATGCGCCGTCATACCAGGTGAGCTTCACTGGTGGCCTGCTGCCGAGTGCGGGGAACTCGTAATACGTCATCGTCGCCATGGGATACGACGCGCCGTTGAATGGCGTTGAGACGGTTTCCACGGACGTGGGAAAACCCAGGTCCAGCGACCAGAACGGGGAATCAATCAGATGCGCCCCCATGTCGCCGATGGCACCCACGCCCCAATCCACCCAGCCGCGCCAATTGAACGGGTGATACACGGGGTGGTAGTCGACAACGGGACCGGGGCCGAGGAACAGATCCCATGCCAGCCTTTCCGGCTTCGGATAATTGCCGGCCATGGCATTGGCGAGCCTATCCATCACTGCGTCTTCGTTCCAGTTCGCGTCGTCCGGCTGCGGCCTGGCTTGCGGACGTGGAATACCCTGTGGCCAATACGCCAGCGGACGATTCGTCCAGACGTGCACCTCGCGAACGTCGCCGATCGCCCCAGCCGCGATGTACTCGTTGATCAACCGGGCATCGTCGGTCGAGTGCCCCTGGTTTCCCATCTGCGTGACGAGCCTGGGATTGTCTTTCGCCTTCTTGGACAATGCGCGGGCTTCGCCGATCGACCAAGTAAGTGGCTTCTGCAGATACACATGCTTGCCATGGCTCATCGCCGCGCTGGCAATCACCGCATGCAGGTGATCCGGTGTCGCAATGACCACCGCATCGATGTCCTTCTGCTGTTCGAGCATCCGGCGGTAGTCGGTATAACGCCTGCTCGAATCGAACTTGCTGGCAAGCAGCTTGGTCTGCTCGATCTCGTCGTGCAGCTCCTGGCGTTCTTTGGCGGTTTGCGCCTTGTCGAGGCGTGCCTGCGTTTTCGCCAGGCCCTCGACCATTGCGCGAAAAGATTTCTCCGCATAGCGCCAGTCCACATCGCACAGGGCGACGATGTTCTCGCTGGCCAGAGCGCGCATGTTGTGCATACCCATGCCACCGACACCGATGCCGGCAATGTTCAATCGATCGCTGGGCGGCGTATGGCCGGGCCCGCCCAGAACGTGGCGGGGCACGATCATCAGTCCGGCTGCGGTGATGGCCGTACCGGTGAGGAATTCGCGGCGTGAGATCTTGCCGCTCGCCTCCGTATCTTCAACGGTGTCGTTGGCGCGGTGGCCGTGCTTCTGTTTCGCGATTTCATTCGTCATGGACGCTGCAACGCTGGGTTGGATATCGGTATGCGCTGCGCAGCATCCTGGCCGCAATGTGATCAGGCGGTCAAGGCCATCAAGATCGCGAAAGTCACTGGACCTCGGCCTTCGCAGGGGCGACGACTCGGTAGCGTTGCATTTGCAGGCGGCATGCGGACAGACAGGGCTGGTCCCAACAGGTTGAATTCAAAGTGATGGAGTGATGTCTGGAAGGCCCGCAGGCTGCACCGCGCGGCTTGGCAATACGGCCAGTCTTCCTGGCGCCACACAACACATGCTGCGAGCCGTCCCGACATCATGACGACGGCGATACTTAATCAATATTGCCTTAAAGAGCAGAACCCATTTTCTCCGGACAGCAGTGAGCGAAAGCGGGCATCCATTTGCATTGATGCAAAAGCAAAGTAAGGTTCCTGCTTTCCCGTGAATGGCGACCATGGGATTACGCGAAGAAGCGTTCGACAACCTCCGGCAGCATCGGCTCCACGGGGAGTGTGTAATGCGTGGTGTTGGGCAGGATCGCCAGCGCGTTTGCAGGTCGCAATGAGCCATCTTGCCCGGCATCGCGCTGGCCGCCTCCCAGTGCTTTCCAGAACTCGACCATGTGTTCGGGCCGGATGGCATCAGCGTCGGCAAAGACCAGCAGCGTGCGTGCCTGAAGCTTGGCGACGTCGGCGCTCCAGTCGAAGGGGCGTTTGGTCATGTCGCCGATCTTGCTGAAGAGCCTGGTCCAATCGACACCGGGATAGGTCCTCCCCAATGGCGATGCCTTGACGCCAGCGCCGAGCGTGGCGGCATTCGTCTCCAGTTGCTTGAAGGTTGTGACTACCTCCGGATAAAAGCCGTCCTGCTTCATCGTCGCGGAAACGAGTACGAGCCGGTCGACGGCGTCCGGATGGCGGATAGCGGTCTGCAAGGCGACGTCGGCGCCCAGCGAGTAACCCATCACGTCGGCCTTGCCGACATTCAGATGGCCGATCAAAGCGGCAACATCGTCGCCCATCGTTTCACAACGCAGTGGCCGGTCCGAATCCGGGGTGCGTCCATGTCCCTGCAGATGCACGGCGATCACCTGCCGGCGTTTGGCCAGTTCGGCCAGATTGCTTCCGAAGCAGTCCGGGTCGATGCCACCGTGGAGAAGAATGAGCGGCTTGCCGGTGCCATGCACGCTGTAAAAAACATGCTGGCCATTGACGTCGGCAAAATGCTCGTTCGAACCGGCAAGAATCTTCTTGGCTTGAACCGGAAGGACCGCAGTCAGCACTGCGGTCGCCATGGCGGTCTTCAGGAAATCACGTCTGAGCATATCGTCCTCACGTGGTGCCGAACTGGCCAGCGCGGCGTTACACGCCGGTGGCCGTGGTGTGGTCACGATCTGCCTGCGAGCAACTCATCCAGCTGCGCAAACTGTTCGGGCAGGCCTTCCGCCGAACCGGCGAGCGCTTCCTCGAGGGCCGCTGTCGTGGGGTAGAGCTCGTGAAAGGTGACCAGCGTCTTGCCGTCATTTTCTTCGAACGTCACCGTGGTCAGGGCACCCTGATCGTTTTCTTCGTTCGCCCATACGATGCGTTTGTGCGGCGTTACTTCTCTGTACGTGCCGAAGAACGCCATCGGTCGATCGAAGTCCGGATGGCTGAAGACGAGGCGATACGCGCCACCAGTGCGAACATCCATCTCGCACGAGAGCAGCGACATGCCCACCGACTTCGGAACCCACCAAAGCTTGAACAATTCGGGTTTGCTCCACGCTTCGAAGACGATGTGCGCTGGCGCATTGAATGTTCGCTTCACGACAAGTTCGAGATCGGACTTGCGTTCCACGGTGGTACGGTTCGTGGCGGAACTACCTTCTTTTACGTTGGGCATCTGCCTTCTCCTTGCGTTTCAAGTGTTCGACAAGCTCGTCCAGCGCATCGAAGCGTGCGCTCCAGAGCTGACGGTGTTGCTCGATCCAGGCGGCCTCTTCTTCCAGCCGGCGCCGTCCAAGCGTGCAGGTGCGAACGCGCCCGACCTTCTCCGTGGCAACGAGCCCCGCCTCTTCCAGGATGCTGATGTGCTTCTTCATGCCCGTGAGGGTCATGTCAAATCGCTGGGCAAGGTCGCTGATGGAGGCGTCTGCACTCCCGAGCTGTTCCAGCACGCCCCGCCGGGTAACGTCGGAGAGCGCGGCGAAGGTTGCGTCGAGGCGGGCTTGATAGTGAACCATATGGTTCACTGTAGAGCGCGCGTGGGGCATTTACAAGTGGCTGACCCCACGGACGCAAATCGCACCAATTTCTCCCTCCAGGTGGAAAAGCAGACCTAGGCCCTCCCCCCCGATTCCCTTATCACTACTACTCACCACGGTACGGCGACACGCCCGGCATCGACTAAACCTCCGGTAGATTTGGTTGAGGCGAACCCGAAACCCACCGTGGGTATCATCGCGGCGTTAGGATTCGTTACGCTCAGCCCCACTACTTGGATCCGCGAAATCCCACTGGAAAACGCTTGGGCGAGCGCTACCAAGCCCAGCAAGACGGTCTAGTTCGAAGTTATGGCAATGGTTTCATCACTACTCTGGAGCCCCATCTATGACCCGCGCTCTTTTGGCTGCATGCTTGGCGCTAGCCTTCAGCCTTCCCGTTTCAGCGGCCGTCAAACCATACCCGTCGACGTTCCAGGTGCGTGACATCAAGGCGAATGGTGCGACGATCCATGTCCGCGTAGGCGGCAAAGGTCCAGCGGTGGTGCTTCTTCACGGCTTTGGTGACACGGGCGATATGTGGGAGCCGCTTGCGGCAAACCTCGCTCGCGACCATACGGTAGTGGTGCCCGATCTACGTGGCCTCGGTCTTTCGTCACACCCCGATGGCGGATATGAAAAGAAGAACCAGGCAGCCGATGTCCAGGGCGTTCTGACGCAACTGGGCATCGGCCATGCTGTGATCGTGGGACACGACATTGGCACGATGGTCGCCTATGCCTACGCCAAACGATACCCCGGCAATACCGACCGCTTGGTGGTTATGGATGCCCCGGTGCCCGGCGTGCCGCCGTGGGACCAAATAGTGCGCTCTCCCTTGCTGTGGCACTTTGATCTTGGCGGCCCCGACATGGAGCGTCTCGTGGCCGGTCGTGAACGCATCTATCTGGATAGATTCTGGAACGATTTTGCGGGGGACCCGGCAAAAGTCGACGAAAGTACCCGGCAGCACTATGCCGAACTCTACGCTCGCCCCGGCACGATGCATTCCGCTTTTGCCCAGTTCCGTTCCATTCGGCAAGACGCCGAGGACAACAAGGCAACGTTGAGCCCCAAGCTGACCATGCCCGTGCTTGCTATCGGTGGCGCAAAGTCGTTTGGCTCAAACGAAGCCATCGTCATGCGCAGCGCGGCCGACAATGTCACGGAGCTGGTGGTGCCGAATGCCGGACACTGGCTTATGGAGGAAGCACCCGAGGCTACGATATCTGCAGTGCGCAACTTCATCGATGGAAAGCCCGTTTCAAGTGAAGGAAATGAATCTCCAAAAATCTAGGCAGTGATCTGTCGACGCATGCGCACAAAATTCTCGATGGCATCGATCGCGACGGCGCTGCCGTCTTCTGCTGCCATCTGGTGACCTAGCTTCGCGGCGCAAGCGCGCGCGTGAGCGCTTTCGGCAAACTCGATACTTTTTGCCAATGCCGAAACTGAAATTCGCTTCGCGCCGGTCGGCCGGTCTGCGATACCTGCGCGGTGGAGTCGCTCTCCCCAGAAGGACTGGTCACCAGCAAACGGTATGACAACCGACGGAACGCCTGCACGTGTCGCCGAATGCGAGGTGCCCGAGCCTCCATGGTGAATCACCAGCGACATCCGAGGAAGAAGCCAGTCGTGCGGCGTCTCGCCGATGACAAGGAAATTATCAGGCAACACCGAAGTACCCATGCCGCTCCACCCTGGATAAATCAAGGCCCGCCTCCCGTCGACGGCAGCAATGATCATGTCAAGCAACTTCTTTGCATCAAACCCCACCATGCTGCCAAACCCGACATAGATCGGCGGTGCCCCGGCATCCAGGAAATCGACGAGATCTTGAGGCGCGCGCCACTCTGGCGTTGCGTTGATCCACTGTCCACAGACGCGGGCGTTCGCTGGCCAATCCTCAGGTTGCGGCAAGAGGCTGGGAGATACGCCGTACAGCATGGGATGATCAGCGAAGACTTTACGCCGCGGCGGCAACCCGCAAATACTCATGCGCGCTGCATTGGTGGCCTCGCTGAAAACGCGCCATACAAGCGCGTTGACGAAGCGATGGCTCCATCGATTGAGCACGCGCGGCAGCAGCCTCGGCGGGAGAAAGGGCGAAGCGAACTCCGCAGTCGGAGTGATCGGTATGAGCCCCAGCCCAATCGCCGGCACACCCAAATGCTCCGCCGCTGACAATCCCGCGAAGGCTGCAAGTCCCGACACAAGGATGGCATCGCAACCCCGCCCAGTATCGACGATGTCACGTAGCCATGCAGCTGTATTGGCATTTGCAATGCGCTTGAACGCAGCCGCCAGGCTTTGGACGCTGCCGCTGTCTGAGGTAGCGTTCGCCTCCTGCACCATCGCCTTGATGTCGCCGGCAAGCGCGACAGTTGGAATGCCAAGCGCGACAGCGGAACCCAATGTCGCACCGTCCGCAAGCAATCGGACGTCGTGGCCCGCATCCATCAGGGCTCGACACAACACGCCTAGTGGGCGTGTATCGCCTTCCGTACCGTAGGTCACCACAATAAATTTCATTGGGCAACTCTACTACGTCGCCTCATTAGGCTTACATCATTGGCCTGCCCGCTGTCTGGATTCGGTTTCATCGTTTTTGATCAAGTGTGATCGCGGCCGCCGAAGCGATACGGACTGCCAGGTCGCTAACATCTATGCAGCATGGGCAGCAGCCGACGTCCACCCCAAATATTCGCACCGAGACTCAAAGTCATGCCGCGCCGCCCATTAATGGCCCGGATGGCTGGTGACGTAACTGACCACGGTCGAGAACGGCGCCACCCAAATGGTGTCGGCATGGGCTTTCAGATAGGCAAGGAGTTGAGCATGGGCTTCCGTGGATACGGAGAGATAATCGCCGCCCACACCATGGAAACCGAACACGATCATCCCGCCCTTACGCTCGGCATCCTGGACTGCGGCGATCAGATCGGCGCCGGTTGCGTTCGAGGGGAAAAAGCGGGCCGGCACATTCATCGGATCGAAAGGATGCTCTGACGGATCTGCAGCTCGGGTGTAGCGTACCAAGCCACTAGCGCGCAGCGCCGGAAGATAATCGACACCTCCGGCCAGGTGCTGACCACAGGGCGTGGCATAGCTGTGCTGCAGTTTGCCGTCGATCGCCGTCAGCATCGTGTTCATCGTGCGGATTTCTGTCAGCATGGTGTCGACGTCGTACGTTTCGCTGGTGTCGATCTTTTTCGCCGGCGGATAGTTGGCCTGTGGGCAAGCATGGCGAATGGTGTGGTTGCCAAGTTCGTGGCCTTCGGCTGCGGCAGACCGCCAGCGCGTAATCTGCTCCGGCGTAATCTTGCTGCCGATCAGGAAGAACGTTCCTTTGAGGCCGACGGCATCGAGCGCGGGAATCGCGACGTCGAGCTGCGAAACAAGCGTATCGTCATAGGTCAGCACCACGGCCGCCCGCTTGCCATCCGGCCAGGACCCGGCCACAGCCTGGGTAGCCATCGTAGCCATCATGATGGTTACCAATAAAACCGATCCGATTCGCATCATCGTCCTCACCGTTACGCCGCCAATTCAATTGTGCTGCTGGTCACTTTAGCTACCGTCCGCTTTAAGGCAACACTGATCAAGTATCGCATGCAACTCATGGGTGCTCAGCTGATCCAAGCAATTGTGCGTAAGCGGGGAAGCGGCCGAAAACGGCTTGCACTCGAGGATACTGCTCGCACACCTCTTTTACCGACGTCACGATGCGATCCTCCTGCAGCAAGCGTTCTGCCGTCTGGTAATGGAAAAAGATTGGCGTGGGCTGATCGCCAAGCTCAAGACTCCAGCTTGGAAAATTCCATTGCATGGGAAGCATGCTTATTTCCAGATTCAGTCTGGCAGCTGCGATCGTAACGCCAAACTGGTCAAGAAATCGGTTGCGTATCTTGTTCGGGATCCCAGGTATCTCTCTCAGTGTTCGACAGCTTTCCGCCCAGGTCTCTCCAAATGCCGGCACGTTACGCACGACAAGCAAGCCACCATTGAAATATGGAGGGGTCGGCTCCTGCGAGATCAACGTCAATTGGCGCCACTCCGGCATGTCCAGGCCGTATGCGGCATAGAAGCTAGCCCATTCGTGTTCCTTGGCATGGCTCAAACTTGCGGGGACGGCGCATAGCGGTCGCTCTGGGAGCACGTCATCGCCAAAGTCGCGCATCATCAATATGTCGCTGTCGATATACACCGTAGCGGAACAATCCGTCGGAATCGACAAACATTCCATCTTATTGCCATAGGGGTAGTCGCGGCCGACGCTGTTCTGGACATGGCTAAGGCGAACCCCAAGGGACTCAAGCGTCTGAAGAGTTTGCGGTTCGGGCTGGGGCCATAACTCGGCCGGCCCCGGAATGGCCGCCGTCAAATGGTGGTATCCATTCGCACGGCACCGGAACGATGCTGCAAACAGCACCGATTTCGCTTCCAGTTCACCGCCCTGACAAATAAATACAAAGTGATGTGGTTCCATTTTCATTTCCCGAGAGCGTCATGTCGTATCTATCCCGCCAAAAAGTTGGGAAACGTCCCCGGCAAAATCATCGCTTGATGTAGCCTGGGGTCGATCCTGGCGAAGCTTCGCCAAAGGCGCCTTGCAAATTGCGGATCCGTCAGCTCCGCTTCCAGCAGCGGATCAGGCACGCGACCATGGATGGCCAAATGGCTGCCAGCCTGCGAATCGGTTTCAAAGACCCGATCCAGGGCACGCAGGTTGTCCGCATGGACACCGCAACCGGCCAACACGACACGCACCACCCCCAGCCCGTTGTGTACCAGTTCCTCATAGCGAAGGGCGCCAAGCCATCGTCCGGTTTCGTGCTGATGCAAATAACGCAGCACGGGTCCCGCCCAAAGGGATGCCAGCAGATCATATGCGTCGACCATTGGCCCAAGGGTAGCCAGCAGCGGCGTCAACAGCGACCAGACGCGGCGCTCGCGCTCGTTCAATTGCCAGCCCGAAAGCGAGCGCCTCATGATGCGTGCGGTCGAGATGGCAACGTCCAGCGCATTGCGATACAGGAACAGGCTCTTTGCAGCAGGCAGCGCAGCGGCCAAATAATCGGCGTGCTCGCACACAACGCTCCTGAACTTCAACACGGAAAGATTCTCACTGCCTCGGCAGAACAGCTTCAAGCAATGACGATACAACCGTACGAATGCGTCACGCGTAGCGCCGTTCTCCAAACGCCCGGACATGGCAAGCTGGGTGAAGATATCTGGCTCGGACAAGGCCCTGACACCGTTGACTGCGTTGAGCGCCTTCGTCAACAAAGTGGAACCGCATCGGCCCGTCGAATGCAGCAACAATACGTGCGCGGGCATGGGCAGCGTCTCACAGGCGGCATTGAACTCGTCCAGGCCGATTGTGTACACGCGCTTCGCAAACCGATATTGCGCCTCGTATAAGAAGGGATAGGCAGAGAGATCGACCTCCGCCGGCAGCTCAACCAGCACGATGCCCTTCCCGAACAGATCGATGCAATAGGGCGTGATGTGCGGTGCGATGAGCAAGGTGTCGATCGCGATCCCTTCACCATCTTGCACAAGCAGGAAATCATTGATGGATGCTGTCGCAAGCGGATCGGTCCGCCTCCGTGCTTCGATGCGATATGCGATAACCGGCATGGTGTTACGTCACACCTGCCGGAGACCGGCCTTTTGCGTTGAAATGAATGGCCTAGATGACATCAGCAGCGACCGTGCCCGTGCTTGCCGCGAGGGTTGTGCCATGTCGCGCGTAACGCCGCCGCAAGTAGCGATTGAGCGGATTGCCAAGAAAGCGCGCCGCAGCCCAGGCCACCAGCGTGGACAGGACGAAGAACAGCACGAACATCGTCAGCTTGCGCTCCATCGTCATGGCGGTCCTTGGCACAAGCTCCACCATGATGCCCAGCACCACAATGTGGAAGAGGTACATTTCATAGCTGTGCGATCCCAGCCAGGCCAGCGGACCGGCCAGCCGACGCGCGAACGTGCCCGCCTGAAGCCGGGATACAGCCACTAGAAATATGGCAGTGAAAAGGCCGAGCCAGGTTGCGCCTAGCGCTTCGTTGCCAGGAATGCCGCGCAAATAAATCCAACCGGCGGCTATCAGGGCCGCTACGGCAAGCGGCGCACGCAGCGTGGCTTTCCATTGCACACTGCGGCTGATGACGGCCGCGATACATCCATACGTCAGCATGTCGACACAGGCAAGGTTGCCGTACATGAAGAACAGTTCGTTGTCCTTATGTATCTCGCGGTAGATGGGCGCCACTACCAGGCAGATGCCAGCCAGGCACAGCAGCTGCCATCGCCGGCGGAGTACCAGCAGCACCAGTGGATAAAGCAGATAGAACACCTCTTCCACGGACAACGACCAATAGATGTTCATGGCGTAATTGAAGTAGCCAACCATCTCCATCAGTACGTTGTGCCAGAAGGTAAGCACCGACAGGTCGGCAATGATGAAGTAGGCATTGCCCAGCGGGACCTTGTGCGAAATGTTGGAGAACTTCGACAGTCCGGCCAGCCCCAATGCGGTGATGATGATCAGGGCAAGCACTACCAGCGGGTAAAGCCTGAATAGGCGAAGCTTATAAAAATGCAGCACGTCAATGCCGGACAACGACTGGTAGCGAGTGATGATGTTGGAAGTGATAAGAAATCCGGAAATCACGAAGAACATCGACACGCCATAGTTGCCGTTATAGAAAATGGCATGCAAGGTGGGAGCGGGAATCCACTTCCGTAACGGGCTGGACACCAACCGATAGGAAAGCGTGTAGTGCAATAACATCACCAGCAAAATGGAGACGCCGCGCAGCATGTCTATGTAGAGATTGCGCCCGTCGCGCTCACGGTTCGGAATTATTTGTCCATTCATGGAGTCTTGGCACCTTGTATGGGTTGAGCGGCAGCCAATCGCTGCAGGCGAGTCGCGGGGTAGGATCCATAGCATTGTGGATCGACGGCAAACAGAGCATCGGCCGGTGGCGCTCCGCAACGCAGCGCGAGCTCGTAATCGGCGGTGGCAGCCTGCTCGTCGTCGAGCATGAGATGAATGTCCCCGCGCAGGCAGTGCCCCTCGGCATAGCGGGAATCGGTCGCGATGGCTGCATCGACCGCTTGCAGTGCTTCATGATAGCGATCGCTGAGAAATTGGCACACAGCCAGGTAGTAACGCGAGTGAAAAGCTGACGCCGCACCCGGGCGCGCCACCTGTATACAGGTGCGATAGGCCTCAATCGCGGCGTCAAACGCATGCACGCGCCGATGCTCGTTGCCAAGATAGAACCAGGACCGCGAATCACGCGGGTTCTCTTCCAGTCCCATGCGCAGCAAGCGCAGGTTCCTGGCCGGAGACGATTCCTTGCCGGTCTTGTCAGGGTGATTTTCGATCACAATGTCGCGAGCGGCCACGTAACGTCCTTGGAAATCCAGGCGCTCGTGCACGCGCCCGATGTAACCGCGGGCGGCGCTGGCGCGAAAAAAGCGCGTTCCCACCCAGGCGGTCGACTCATTGCTCAAGGTAATGCCAAGCACGTCGGCATCGTCACGTCGCATGACTTCGCATAGCGCCCTGTGCCCTGAGCGCAATACCTCGTCGGCATCGATCTGCAGGATCCAGCTGCCGCGGGCCAGCCGCAAGCAGGTGTTGCGTGCTTGCGCGAAATCGACAATCAGGCCGTCATCGCCGTTGCACGAGGTATCCGTCTCGACCAGGGCGCCCAACGATTGCGCCACGTCGATGGTGGCGTCGCGCGAGCCGGTGTCAAGCACGCGAATCTCATCGCACAAACCCTGCAGCGAGGCGATGCACCGCGGCAATGTCGCTGCCTCGTCACGCGCAATGATGCATGCGGACAACAGAGGTTTGGCGCGATTCACTCCAGTCCTCCATGCACCGCCACACTGTCGGTAAAGTCGGCGTAATTTACGCAGTCCTTGCCGAAGCTCCCCATGAAATTGGCATCGTCATAGTTTGCCAGTGCCGTGCGGAACATCCGGTCGCGACTCTCCCAGCGCGAGGAGACTGGCGGGTAGGCCGCAATGCGCCCAACGTCATCATGCGAAATATGCAGGGCATGTCCTTCATTGATGCGCGTCAGCCCGGCGCCAAGTGTCAATCTGGAAATCATGTCCTGGTCTTCCCAGCCCCAGCCATGCAATTGTCCGTTGTAGCCGTTGACGCGGTGGAAGTCGTCCTTGCGCACAAACAACAGCCCGGGTGCCTGGCGCGTGCCATCGGTGGCGTCTTCTTCGTTGTCCACGATCCGCAGCCGGCGACCGTCGGCAGTCTTGATGTCCAGTTGATAGCCAAACGAAACGACGTGCTGGCCGCCACGGGAATTGGTTTCGGTTTCGCGCACGCCGGCAAGGGTAGCGAAATGCCCCGGCGAGGCCAGCACGCGCATGGTGAGCGCGGACACCAGTCCTTCCGGAAGGATGATGTCGCAGTCGCAAAAGAACAGCAGCGCGTGCTGAGCGAAATGGGCACCCAGATTGTTGGCCACAGCTTTGTGGAAATAACGCTGCGGCGGCCCGCTGATGACGCGCACGCGATCGGCAGAATTTTTCAGTTGTGCATCCAGGCGCTGCGCGTCTCCGCCGAAATTCACGATGATCAGCTCGCCGTTGACGCTATCTACGGAAGCGAGCATCGAAGGCAGCGCGCGAGTCAGTTCATCCCGGTCGCGCCAAGTGACGATGAGACTCAACATGCTTGCCTCCTTTCGGGTTCCACACAAGAAACGGCATGCAGCAGGCCTACGGCATCAAGCATGTGGGCACGGCGAAGGTCCTCATCGCTGCCAGACGCACCAGCAAAGCTGACCGGCCAGCCAAGCTTGGTGACCGCTCGCCGCGGAAAGCGGTCCTGCAAGAGAGAACCCAGCCCACCAAGCACGACGTGATCTTCGATGCTGATAAGCGTGTCGACGTCTTCGAGCAAAGGCTCCAGGTCAGGCAAGGGTTTCAGCTGCGGCAGGTGGATCAAGCCGATTGTTTCGCCTTGCGCAACCAGTGCCTTGACCAAGGTCGACGCCCAATGTGTGGCCAAGCCTGTGCTTATGATCGTGCGCGACGCGGGCGGTGCCAGCACTCGTATCGGTCCGGGCTCGCCGCCCAGCATGGGCAACGCATCGATATCGGCGCGTGGCAGGCGCAGGTAGGCCGCGCGCGGATGCATGCTCAGTTCTGGCACCAGCCAGGCAAGGTCCGCATGATCGGCCGGTGCGTACACATGCATGTGAGGCAGCGTGGACATCAGGGCGATGTCGTTCAAGGTGGCGTGTGATTTGCCGTTGCGTGCGGCGAGTGCGCCGGCATGTGAGCCAACCAGTACCACTGGCTGCCGGGACTGCGCGATGCCCACGCGGATCTGGTCGTACGCGCGATACACCAGGAAAGCAGCAAACGAGAACGCCCACGGCTTCATCCCGGTACTGGCCAGACCCGCGGCAACGCCCAGCAGGTTTTGCTCGGCAATGCCAGCCATCAGGAAGCGTTCCGGGTAGAGAACTGCAAAGCGGTCGGCACCATCGGAATCGGCCAGGTCGCCATCGAGAACGAAAAGCGCTTTGTCCTCGTTCGCACGTGCGCATAGCAGGTCGGCAAGATGTTCGGCGAGTTTCATGGCTGCTCCAGCCCGGCAAGGATGGCTGCATGCTCATCCGCGGAAACGTCGGTACAGTGAAAACGCGCCGGATCGCTTTGAGTCAATGCAGCACCCTGTCCCTTGCGTGTTGCCGCGAGAATCATGCATGGCCGCGCGCGCGCCATCGATTCGCTGCACGCCAGGTCGATGGCCTCTATGTCATGGCCGTCGCATTCGATGACATCCCAACCAAAGGCGCGCCATTTCTCGGCCATATCCGGTACTGGCTCGATCGGTGATGCGTGCTGCTGAGCCAGGCGCCAGCCGAACTCCTGGTACCGGTTCAAATCCACGATCACGTGCAGGTTGTCCGGCTTGAGCAGGCCTGCGAGCATCGCCGCCTCCCACACTTGTCCCTCCTGGCATTCTCCATCACCGAGCAGCGCCCACACATGACGGTTATAACGGCGCAAACCGATCGCCATGCCTAGTGCAGCTGACAGACCCTGCCCCAGCGATCCGGTCGACCAGTCGACCCATGGTGCCGCAGTCATGTCGGGATGCCCTTCCAGCGGCGAGCCAAAGGTGGCGTAGCTGTCAAGCGGCTCTTCCAGCCATCCCAGGCTGCGCAACACGGCATACAGCCCGATGGCGGCATGTCCTTTGGACAGTACAAAGCGGTCGCGCGCAGGATCGTGGAGACGTGCAGGATCGATGCGTAGATGACGCGTGTAGATCGTCAGCAAGAGCTCCACTGCACTGAAGCTACCGCCGTAATGCCCGCCACCCGTGTGATAAAGGGCTTCGGCAATGTCCCGGCGAACTGCTACGGCGCGGCGACGCAACGCGTCGGCCCAGTTTTCCTCGCCGACCAGATCTGACACTTTGCAGGCGATGCTGACCATCATCCGATCTCCTCGTTGCGAATCCATTTTCGATACCACGCCACGAGCGTGATCACCGCCCATAGTTGTTCGGCAGCCGCTGGTGGCGATGCGTGCGGATCGAGCGCTGCAACGTGACGCACCAGCGCATCTACCCACTTCCTATCAAGCAAACCCTCCGGCCACGCGCCATCGCCTTCCAGCGTGGCGTCGATCAGTTGCCGGAATGAGCGATCTCCCAACCAGGCCACGAAGGGTGCCCCGAACGTCATCGCCGCACGGTCGAAGACTTCCTGCGGCAAACGGGTAGCCGCGATTCGCCGTAACGCAACCTTGTTCTTCCAGACTTCGCCAACCAGATTGAATCGCTCCGTGGCCCCCAGGCGACATGCCAAACCGGCAATATGCGATGCCAGGAATGGGTAACGTACCGCCATACCCAGCCGCGCAGCATCCACATCGAAGCCAGACAGCAACAGGTCCGGCACGCGGTGCTGGCATTCGTAGGCCACCATCAATTCGAACAGATGCGCACGCGGGCGTATTTCACGTGCCTCACGGTAGAAACGGATGGTCTCGCCCACGTGTGTCCAACCGGCCAATTGCGGGCCGAGCGCCTGCTGCATGGCTTCGTCATCCAGGAAGCGCGCCACACCCGTGTACAACGTATTGCCAGCCACGTCATGCCGCGCGAGCACGTCGTCCAGGCATGCCTCGTAATCCTCGTCATCCTGCGCATCGAGCAAGGCGCGAAAGCGCAGATAGCTCCGGATGTAACGTGCGTAACCCCCGAATACTTCGTCCGCGCCAAGACCTGAGAGCAGCCGCCGGTGGCCATTCGCACGAATGGCGTCGAACAGATGCGCATGCGTCAGCGTCGACCATGCGCTGCGTGGCTGAGACCCGCGCAACACTTCCGGCAACCGTGCCACCGCATCGGCGGTGCTCATCGCTATGCTGTGATGGCGGATGCCTGCACTGGCTGCCGAACGTGCCGCCGCCTCGCACTCATGCTTTACGCCAGGCGTGATGAAACGTACGGTGTAGGCGTCAATGTCGTTGGAGGCTTGTGCGTCGCCCAGCACGTGCGCCATGTACCCTGAATCGATACCGCCCGACAACAACATGGCAGCGCGCCCGGTGACGGCATGGCGGATGGACGCATCGAGTTCATCGCGCAGCTCGTGCTCGTCATCACCTTCAAGCACCTTCACGCCGGGCACAGCCAGCGGCGACCAGTAACGGCGCAAGTAGGGTCCTTCACGCGAACGCACGTGCAACGCGTGCGCGGCTGGCAATGCACGCGTACCAGCTTCCAACGTGCGGCCCAGTCCGGCCGTACCGAATGCCAGGTAGTGACACGCGGCATTGCGGTCAAGCCTGCGCTGCCATCCCGGGCGCGTCAGCAACACATCCAGGCTGGTACATGCCACCAACAACTGCCCGTTGTCCTGATAGAACAAGGGAAATTGCCCTAGCGGATCGCGAAACAATTCCAGCGCATGTCCGCCACGACGCAGCACCATGGCCACAAACGGTTGCGTGGCGGCCGCGAGGGACGTCTCGTCCTGATCGGCGAGCGCCATAGCCAAAGCCGTGTCATCGGCATCGCTGCGCAAAGCCACCAGGTCGTCGCCTTTTACATGCAGCGCCGCGTTGGATAGCAACCCTGCTGCGCCCTGCTGGAAATGACGTGCATGACGCCCTTGCGACAGGCCCTCAAGCCAGGCTTGCGTCACCGGATCGATCGGACGAGTGCCATCGCGCTCGGCGCGGCGAAACCAGGCCAGGCAGAATGCAGGTGCTGCGCTCATGCGGCTAGCCGACTGGTCAGCAAGGCAACACGGGCCGCTTCGCTTTGTCGGGACAAAGGCTCGGCCAGTTCAGGGGCATGCATGGCGAGGCTGGCCTGCGCCGCTGCCGTGAAATGCACGGTACCGTCGGCATCGATCGCCGCAATACCGTCGCCCACGGCGGCACGGCGTTGATAAGCCAGACCCCGTTCGACATCGATGTCTGGCGGCAGATCCAGGCGGACTTGCCTGGCTGACAGTTGCACCGGCCATCCGCCCGGCAACCCCAATGGGCCAGGCGCCGACGTGCGCAGCACACTGTCCTCAGTCAGCAAGCTGCCGATGATGGCGATCGCGTGCGAGGCGGTCAGCGCGTTGAGCATGCGGCCCGAAGGCAGTGGACCGGTCACGAATTGATCGATGGATGCAGGTTGATCATCCAGGAACAACCAGGGCGCTTCGCCTGGCGCATAGCTTATATGGCGCGCAAAAGGGGTGACTTGTGCATGATGCGCGAACAGGTATGGCTTCGCGCTCAACTGACGCGCACGCAATTGACCACGCAGGGTTTCGTACAACATGCCAGCGTTGCCGACGCCGATGGTCGGCTGCAAACCTTCCGCGGCCAGAACTGGATGGGTGGCATCGGGATAAGAAGCATTGACCACCGGGCAATCGAGCTCGAGATCGCGCACGGCGCGCATCACGTTTCGGATCAACGGAAGCTGCGCGGGCAGCATCAGTGCAAATCCAGCTGACTGCAATGCTTGCGAAAGCGGTGATTGAAGTCCGGACAGCAACCACGGCGACAACAGGGAGGCCGCGTGGAAAATGATGTCCGGACGCTCACGGCCGAGCAGTCCAGCCACTCCGCCGGCATCGCGCAGGTCAAGCGTGGCGTGCCGCACGGACGCCGGCAGGCAACCGCCGAACAGGCGTGCCAGCGGTTCTCCCCGCGCAGTGTCGCGCGTAACCAACAGCACTTCGTGCACCGAAGCGACGGTAGGCAGCAACGCAAGTACACGCAGCGCAAGATCACCACCACCGAAGACAATGAGTTTCATACGGTCCCAAAAAACGAAATGGTGCCGGCAGGGCTGGCCGTGCAGGAACGCGAACGCGGAAGTGGGCGTGGCGCGAGGCCACGCCCGTTTACTTCACCAGCTCAACGGATACCTTATTCGGCACCCTTCCCCGTGCATTCCGGCACCACCAGCAGGCGGCCCGCCAATTCCCCCTTCTTCGTGGCGGCACCACCGCTGATGTGCTTGAGCAGGGCTTCTTCGATCACGGTGATCTTGTCGTTCTGGCTCACGTTCTTGTCGTTCATGACTACTCCTTTAAGTTCAATGACAACATGGGACGCGATTTACCTTTTCCTCAGGCGGCGGATCGCGTCAACGGGATATGCCTGAGGAAAATCGCGGTACCAGGTGAGAAATGCTTCTTCACCCAATTTTTCGTGGATGTCGGTGTATTTCGCGCGCTTGCGTACCATGGTCTGCGCGAGCGTGTCCTCGACGACATTGTCGCCCTCGGCAAGCACATACCGGGCGCCGTATTCCTCGGCACCGGCAAAACCCGGCGCGTGATGAATGTAACGGCCGAACATCTGGTCGCAGAACGCCATGTAGTCACGCGTGATCAAGATGAAGGTGTGCCACATCTCGTCGATGATGAACATGGGTTCGTCGATGGCATGCGCCTCCGGGTTCTGCTCCGTTGGCGTCGTGGTGGCGATGTACCAGAGCCAACGCTTGACCTCGAGGAAGATTCGCTCGGCCTCTTCCCTCGACACGTCCATCTTGCTGGTAAAACTGTTGATCACCAGCTCGTTGCGATAAGCCAGTACCTCTTCCAATGGCCGTGGAGGCTGGCGTACAGGAGTCTCAATCATCGACGCTCTCCGCATGAATGCGTGCAGATGCATTCGCCGGACCATGCCGGCGATGCCGTACTTGCGTAACTGCGCCATCGCGCACCTCGATGCGCGA
Source organism: Dyella sp. (assembly GCF_036746095.1). Lineage (NCBI taxonomy): Bacteria > Pseudomonadati > Pseudomonadota > Gammaproteobacteria > Lysobacterales > Rhodanobacteraceae > Dyella > Dyella sp. Next base: position 17,799 of record NZ_DAIOEU010000014.1, on the reverse strand, counting down.
GTCGGCGAAAGCAATCGTTTCAGGACGGTGCGCCACGGAGACACGCGTGATGCGCATGTGCGCTATCGCCTCCATGACATGCCGCTCGTTATGGATATCCAGATGGCTGGTCGCCTCATCCAGCACCAGCAGTGTGGGCGCGCGGTATAGCGCTCGCGCGAGGATTACCCGCTGGCGCTGTCCTCCCGACAAGGCAGAACCCATGTCACCGATCAAGGTGTTGTAACCCATCGGCATGGCGACGATCTCGGCATGCACCGCAGCGGCGCGAGCGGCAGCCTCAATCGCCTCCAGGCTCCCGCGCTCGTCGAAGAAGGAGATGTTATCGGCCACCGAGCCGGCGAAAAGATGGTCATCCTGCATCACCGCCCCCACGTGCTCGCGATATCGCCGGTGACCCAGCCGGCGCAATGGCACGCCACCGAACAATATCTCGCCTTCCTCCGCCTCCAGCAGCCCAAGCAGGAGCTTGGCCAGCGTCGTCTTGCCGCAGCCCGAAGGACCGGTGAATACCACCGACTCGCCGGAAGCAATCGTGAACGAGCAATGCCTGAGCACCCACGGTTCGTCTGGCGAGTAACGAAAGCTCACGTCACGAAATTCGATATCACGCCCTTCCAGCGTGCCCTCCCATTGCCCATGCGCATCACTTTCTGGCGGCGCAAGTGCAATGTCGGCAATGCGCTCCCCATGCAGGCGCAACATGCGGAAGTCCACCCATTTGTCCACCAGCCCCACAGCGCGTTGCGTAAACTGATCCGCATAAGCAACAAACGCAATCAGCATGCCGGCCGACAAAGCGTTGCTCAGTACCAGCGTCGCCGCAGCCCAAACCAGCACGACGCGGCCGATGCCGAAAATCAACTGACTGCCCAGGGTGAACTGGATCAGCAAGCCCTGGATGGACTGGCTGCAGTTCATTGCCGTAACGGTGGCGTTGGCAAAACGGGTATGACGAATCTCCTGCTTGTTCGCCAGCTTGATCGGCATGGCGCCACGCACCGATTCCAGCAACTCGCTCTGTTGCCGCGATGAGTGCGAAATCTGCTCCTCCGTCGCGCGCCGCAAGGGACTGAAGAAGATGATGCGAATTACCGCATATGCCAGGAACAGGCCGACGATCAAGAGACTCAGCGGCAAGCTGTACAGCGCCATTACGGTCAACGTCATGACTGACATCAACCCGTCCAGCATCGAGCCGATGAACTGCGTGGTGAGCACGCGCTGGATAGCCTGGATTGAGCCGAACCTGGAAAGAATGTCGCCAACATGGCGCTTCTCGAACCAATCCATCGGCAAATGCAGCAAATGCCCGAACAAGTTCGAAGTCCACTGCGTGTTGAGCGAGGTGCCCATGCAACTCATCGCCCACGCGCGCGCGGCTGTGATGAGTGAGGAAAACACCGTCACGCCCAGGAATCCGATCGCCAGCATGCCCAGCAAATCCCGATCGGCCGAAGTGAGAGCCTGGTCTACCGTCCATTGCATGTAGAAAGGCGCGACCAGCGTGAGCACTTCCAGGCCGAGCGACATCGCCAGAATCTGCGCGAATGAAGGAACCAGCCCGCGCAGGCGGCCAGTGATTGTCGCAAGGCTGATCCTGCGATGTTCCCGCGCAGGCGTGAAATTCGGCTGCGGGAATAGTTCAAGCGCTACGCCGGTAAAGTGTGCCGATGCGGCCTCGATCGTTATCCGCCGCACTCCGTGTGCGGGGTCATGGATCGTGATGTGCCGTCCCTTGACGCGCTTGAGCACCACGAAATGATTGAGATCCCAGTGCAGGATGCAAGGCGCAGCAAGATCCCGCAGCTGTTCCAGTTCCAGCCGCACCGGACGCGAATGCATGTTCAGGCGTGCCGCCATGATCACCAGTTGCTCGAACGTAGTCCCCTTCAGCGAAGATGGAAAACGCCGGCGTAAACTGGCGAGGTCGATCGCATGGCCATGGAAACAGGCGATCATCACCATGCATGCCAGCCCACACTCGGCCGCCTCGGTTTGCAGCACGCACTGCAGCGTTCCACGCCCCAGTGCGGACACCCTCATGCCTTGCCTCCCGCCCTGCGTGCGGCACCAAACACTGGTTCAAATACCCATTCCACCAGGCGGCGGCGCTCCATGAGGATATCCGCGTCCAATGCCATGCCCGGCATGAGGCTTTCTTCGTGACCGCTGACGTCGATCGCCTGCCGATCCAGCGCGACCTGAACCGCATACATGGGCTCATCGGTTTTGAGGTCGGCAACCGTACCCACTTCCGAGGGCGTCAAAGCGCTGCGCGATACTTCAATCACGTGTCCATATTGCAAGCCGAATTTCTGGTAAGGAAACGCCTGATAACGCAGCACCACACGATGCTGCTTCTCGACGAAGCCAATGTCCCGGCTAGGCACCAACAGGCGCGCAATCAGCGATGCGCCATCCGGCAGGATCGTCAGCAAGGTCTGGCCTGCAGCCACAGGCTGACCGGGGTGGCTCAGCAAGGCCGACACCACTCCATCATGCGCCGCACGCAAAACCACGCCACGATCGACCTCATTGCGTGCGATCGCCTGCGCCACATCCGCCAGACCTCGCTCCGTTTCGTTGCGCTTGGCCAGGCTCTGCATGGGCAATTGTGTGCGCTCACTGACTGCGGCGTTCAGATCCTGCCCTAGCGCGGTGCGCTGTCGCATCAGGTCGCGCAAACGGCTCTGCGCTTCCAGCAGCGTGGTTTCCTGTTGCTGGATCTGCGTTGCCGATATGTAACCGGGTATGGCAAGAGGACGGATTTTTTGCAGCAGATCCGCATTGCTTTTTACCAGATGCTGCTGCATCGCAATTTGTGCATCGATATCGGTAGACTGCTCGCGCAGCGAACGTATGCGGTCGTTGATGGCGGCAAAGCGATCGTTAGCGAGATGGCGCTGGTTGGCCAGATCCGATTCCAGCCCCGCACGTTGACGCTCCAGTTCGGCCGCCACGCGTCCGCCGGCAGAGCCGAGGCTTGCGCTATCGCGATCGCTGGAGATTTCCAGTAGTACATCGTTGGCCTTGACGCGTTGGCCGACATGTACGTGCACGCTGATCAAGGTGCCGGGCGCTACGGCCACGACATTCATCAGCCCCGTATCAGGAACGAGCACGCCCGACACTGTTTCTCGCCGCGTGTAATGCGCAAGGCAAAGAAAAGCAAAAATAAAAATACCCAGCGACAGAGATAATGCAGCGATGACCCAGAGCCGCAATGATCCGGCCAATAATACTGAACCAAGCCAATCGGCTTGGCGAGCCTGGGAGACTTCGTGACGAAAAAGGGGGCGACGGGAAGCAATATCAATGGCAACTTTATGGGCCATCCATAATCCCCTTCGTAAATGCCTTATCCCCGCGTTGCCCGAATATATCCAGCAGGCCGAATCGCGTCAATCACCCTTGCCATGTTTCGATTGCAATGGCGACACGTGCCACGGTCAATTAATAAGTTTGCATGACCCAAGCAACATATTTTGCGAAAATATATGCCTTGTATTCGAAAAACCTGGCAACCCGCTGCGATCAATTGCACAAGGAAGGCTGCATTTTCTAATAAGCGCAAAAAACCACCACGAAGGTTCGCTACAACCATTCGTGAAACTATTGCGTTTGTTCTTCCTGCCCGTTCGCAATGGATCAAATATCACCTGGATAATTGCCATTGGAAATCTGTCTAACGGGATCAGGAATGCCCCCTGCACTCTCCCCTTGATATTCATCCCAAGCGATGGACTATCGAGCGAGGAATGTGAAGACTATGTGATGCCCAGGCTTTGCCCTTGGCCGATGCGGGCGCCTCGCACGAGTGGGGTAACGTGCGAAAGCGGGAATGACGGCCAAAGAACCCGCCCTGCTCTCCGCATACCTCAACACAATCCCGTTCTGCTGCTTCCGAATTGCAGAAAAAAGAAGCGCCCCGGCCTTCGCCGGGGCGCTTCTCGTTTTCTAGATCACCCAAGGAACGACCGGAGTATTCCGGCCCTGTTCCGTTGCCTATCACGCTAGTTCCAGGGATTGGCGGATTGGTCGTTGATCGCCGTCCAGAACCGCGTAGTGCCGGCAGGAATCGCACCGTAGCCCCAATAGCTCCAGCCGCCACCGCCGTCGTGGAACTCCGCCATGCGCCAACCGCTGCCGAAGGTGGCGGAGCATTTGCCGTCCGCCACCGCGCGGCTGGTCAGCTGCGATCCCAGCACCGCCCCGGTGAACGCCAAATTGCCGCTTGCCCAGCCGTCGGAGGAATCGGTGGTGATGCCTGAAGGCACCGCAGCTCCGGTTACGTCGATGCACAAGATGGGCAAAGACGCACTGGGAGGCGTGTCGCCGTTGTACGGATTGGTGGTGTTGTCGCGCCCGACATGGATCACCGTGGATGTTCTTACTGTCCACGTCATCGCTTTTCCTGTGGTCGTATTCCACGGGTTGGCCGGCTGGTCGTTGATGGCAACCCAATAACGGCCCAGCCCGCCGGGAGTCATACCGTAGCTCCAATAACTCCAGCCGCCGCCACCATCATGGAATTCGGCCATGCGCCAACCGCTGCCGAACGCAGCGGAGCATTTGCCGTCCGCCACCGCGCGGCTGGTCAGTTGCGTCCCCTGCACTGCCCCGGTGAAAGCAACCGTACCGCCCGTCCATCCATCGTAGTAATCCGTGGTGATGCCAGAGGGCAATGCACTGCTGCCAACACTCACGCACATGATGGGCAGTGCCGTGCTTGTTGCGGTATCTCCGCTGTAGGGATTGGTGGTGCTGTCGTTGCCGACATGCACCAGCCCCGCTGTGTTGGCCGGAAAGAAACTTGCCCACGTCATGCCCAGATGGGTGGCGCTGCCGGAGCCGCCTGAAATGAAGCCAGGATTAGCCGTGATGAAAGCCTTGGCGGAATGGATGTCGAAGCTGCCCCAACCCGTTGCATTGTCGCGTCCCGCGGTAGCTGAGTAATAGCCGTTGTTGCCGGCCGTCACGTCGTGGAAAGGAAACGTGCCGGCATAGGCACTGAGCGATGGCGGAGCGAAACCCAGCGCATTGCCGTTGGCTGTTTCCAATCGCGCCCAGGCGCCGACGAACAATGGCGAGGCCAGGCTGGTGCCGCCATTGGCGTAGTAGCCGGACGAGTAAATGCCTGCCGAGGAGCTGGCGGTGAAGTAGGCAACGATCGGCGTATTCGTCCAGTCTGCGTCGAAGGCGATATCCGGCAACTGGCGATAAGAACCAGACAGCGAACTCTGCCAGGCAGGCTTGGCTTCATGCGCACTGATGCCGCCGCCGCTGTACGCCCAGGACGATTCGGAGATGTAGCTGTCCGCGGTACTGGTGTTCAAGGTCGTGCCGCCAACCGTCACCACATAGGGTGAAGAAGCCGGATACCCGACGCCGAGAGTGGTGCCGTAGCTGCCGTTGCTGGAAGCACCGCAGGCATAAGCACCGTTGTCGCCACTGGCCGCGGAGAAGGTCTGGCCCTGCGCGATGCCCAGCTCAAACGCGGAGTCCGCCCAACCGGTGCTGGAGTCTTCGCAGCCGGGCCAGCCCCACGACATGTTGATGACCCTGGCCGCGTTGTCGCTGACCACGCGATTGATCGTCTGCAACATCAGGCCCTGGTCTTCGTCGCCGCCCGCCGTGTAGAAGATCAGCTTCTGCACGCCGCCGCTGATGCCGACGATGGCTTGCGCATCCATGCCCCACTCGCCCTGGCCGGAATCGTCGCCATTGTCGCCGCCGAGGATCACCACCTGGGTCGGCACGGCCGCAAGGCCCTGCCCGCTTTCCATCTGAGCCAGATCGTTGACCGAATTGGTCATGCTGCCCCAACCGATGATGGCAACCGTCGTGTTGGTCGCCGCGGGTGCGCTGCCGGCGTCGTACACGGTGGCGAATTCCTGCGGATAGTAGCCATGCGCATTGGGATTGCCGTCAGGGCTCGTAACGATGTGGTAGCCGGGGGTCGGGTGCGATGCCGCCACAGGCTGCATCGGGCCATGCCAGGAAAAGGTCTGCGCATGATCCAGCGTTTGCAGGCCAAGTACGCGGTCGACCGTACTGCTTAGCGCGGCGGGCACCTGTATATCGAGAATATTGGCGATGCCACTGCGCCCATTGCGACTGAAGTGACCGATCTGCGTGCGAAACGCCGAGCGCGCATTGCCGACGGTGCCGTCTGCAGTAATGAGCAAGCGGTTCGGCGCGATCCTGACGTTCGTGTAGCCCTGCTGCCGCAGGTAGCTCGCTACCGCCTGGGCCTGTTGCTCGGTCGGTGCATAGGCGGCAGTGGTTTCCGCGCTATTGAGGAACTGGTGATAAACCAGACTGCCCGGCCGATGCAGCTCGCGGACGAATCTATCCAACCCATCCTTGTCGCGCAGCTTCAGTGTCACGGTGATCGAGGCCGGCTCCTGGTCTGCCACCAACCCATCGAATGTGGCATTGCCGGTTACAGCGGCGCGCGTTTGCGTCGCCGACCATGCAGCCGTGTTCTGGGCCTGCGCCGATGCTTCGTACGTCACCACTTGCGCACCCAATGCAAGCATCAACGCAACTGCCAACCGCGATCGCACCGAAGTAGATGGCAAGGCATGCTTTAGTCGTTTCATGATCAAATACTCCTTTATTCGCGAATAATCGGACATGGCGACATTGCGTCGCCCCTATTGATCGAACATCGCTTGCGGCAACAATTTTTCCGTTTGCAATCCAGCAAAAAGATCAGTGGCGCCAACCACGCACACGGACGTCAGACACGACGTCATCACTCATGACCGATCCGCCATGCGAGCCGGTTGCCATGATGGTTTCTGAAGATTCCCCGCCGGGCGCGGTTGTTGCAGGACTACCAACGCAGTGCACACATCCCGGTTGCCGCGTGTGGGATCTTACGACGGGAGCGTGGGGAGTGCATTCGAATTTATTGGTTGTCGCAGGAAGTTGCGATAGCCCTTGCCTGCTGGGATTTGCCGTTCGCTTTTGCACAACAATCAACTACGACAAGTGTGGCCATATGGCGTGCATGGCCCCTGGAACATCTGTATATGTCGTCGTCACCGTGGGGACATTTCTCAACGGCTTGGCTTTGCATTGATCCGCCGTCCGATTGCATAAGAAAAATCGAGTGTGATGCTGGCGTCCAGGAGCTTGACGGGTCCCCCCAATTCTTGTTCTCATCCCGATGACACGCCCGCCATCTCGGGACGAGTAACGGACAGGGGAACAACGGATGGTTATCAGTCGAACAGTCGGCGCCGCCGGATGCGTGCTAGCGTTTTTGGTCAGTGGGCTCGTTCACGCCCAGCAAAACGGCACCGTGACCTACGTCTATACCGATCCCCAAGGGACTCCTTTGGCAGAAGCGGATGCCAATGGCAACATTATCGCGACGTATGACTACACACCATACGGAACGACTGCGTTGGGCGCGTCACCCAATGGGCCTGGATACACCGGCCATGTGGATGACCCCGAGACCAATCTCGTCTACATGCAGCACAGATATTACGATCCAGCAACTGGGCATTTTCTTAGCGTTGATCCTGTCGTGCCTACAGCAGGTAACACCTTCAGCTTCAATCGTTACAATTACGTCAACGACAATCCAGTTAATCACATTGATCCCGATGGGCGCTGCATATGGGATGGCTGCATCGCCGAGGTTGCTTTAGCGGGTTTTATAATTGGAGGTGGGATTGATATAGGGGTTCAAAAATACTTCCATCCGAATCAACCCATCAACAAAACGGAGGTTGCGATCTCAGCAGTGGCAGGAGCGGTAACCGGGGGCAGCGGAGCAGCACTGACGGGTGCCGCGACGACAGGCACAATCACCGTTACGCAAGCTGTATTGCGTCAAGCAGCAGTATCCGGCACGGTGGGCGCTGCATCATCGGCCGCTAGTGACGTTGCTGGAGGCAAAAAAATATCGGGTCAAACGGCTCTAAATGCAGCCGGCGCCAACATCGTCGGCAGCCTCCTTAGCTCAGGCATAAGTGCAGCAGCGGGCGACTTTGCCGGAGCAATGGAAAGCAACATGATGAATAGCATGTCAAAAGCAGCAGTCAATGAACCGGCAGGGATTGGATCAACGATTGTTGACACCACAAAAGCAGTAGGAAACACCGCGGTAAAGCCGGGGATAATGCAGAGTATCGCTTCGCAAACGAGTAGGACCGGAGATGTTGTGGGTGCGGCTGGCACCGAGAAATTGAACGAAAATCAAGGCCAATAAATCCGCCTCATGCTCTCCACACTAAAACGAATTCTCTTTCTAGAAATACTCGCGATTATATGGGCGGTGGCAATAACCGCGATCATCGTTTTTATTTACAGCGAATATGACCAAGCTAGGAAGTTATTTGTATTCTGGTTAGTCGTCTCTCAGCTATTCGTACTTCTGCATTTCAGGCGCGTAAAAAAAACATAGAGCGCAAGCACAGCCACGATAGGTTACGCTGGTTTATAAGGCAGGGCGATCATCCAGCATGCGGGCAGCCGGATTAGCGGGCACGCCGCCAGCTTGGAAGTATCCGATCACACTGCCCCTCACCCGGTACCCGGTCATCGCCATGAGTGCTGGCGATGCAATACCCTTGCGGCCACCTTCGGTGACAATGCCCGAGCGCAGGCTGTGTTCACCAACCCTGGCTGAGATTGGGCGTGAAGTACCTTCACGATAGCTGCCCCTTATGCCATATTGGAGACTTGCTGTACTGCTCTCCCCAGAGTCCACGGACAACGCGCAACGTCAATCGTTTGAACTGGTTCTACGACCACAAACACCCCATCACCCCCGACTCTCCGCATACGTCAACACAATCCCATTCTGCCTTTTCCGAATCGCAGAAAAAATCCGCAAGAAATACGCCACCCCAATCACAGCCTCAAACATCGAGCCAATCACCCAGCAAGTGGGAAGAATGCCGGGGTTGCCAACGTGGGTAGTGGTGATGGCGTAGATGGTGGGGATGCTGATGAGCCACATCATCACCAGGCGGGTAACGAACAGGAAGCGGGTGAGGCCGAAGCTTTCCAGTACTGCCGCGCCGGTCATGGAGAAGGCGAAGGCCAGCGAGTAGGTCCATAGCACGCGGGCGGTGGCGATGGATGCCTTTTGGATTTCCTGCGGCTTGTCGGCCAGGCCGAAGGGGCTTAGCAGTGCGCCAGGGGTGGCGATCTGGAAGAACGAAATCACCACGATGTAGGTGAGTTCCAGCACCAGCGTCACCAGCAGGATCCTGGGTATCAGTGCGTAGTTGTTTTCGCCGATGGCGTTGCCGCATAGCACGCTGCAGCCTATGCCTAAGCCCAGCACCGGGATGATGCCCATGTAGTTCACGGTGAGGTTGATGTTGTTGGCGGCCAGTGCGATCGACCCCAGCACGGCGATTACCCACACGAACACCGCGTTGCCGAAATTGTCGATGCCGGCAGTGGTGCCCAGCACCATGCCCTTTTTCAGGCGCGGCAGCACGTCGGTGCGCAAAAATCCTTGAGGCCTGGTAACCAGGTGGCTCAGGTTGCGCCATACCTCGCCCGGCATAAAGGACACGTAGCACACCGAAATCGACAGTGCGCCGATCAGCGTGCCGATGGCGGCGCCGCGCATGCCCAGTTCCGGCAGGCCGAATTTGCCGAACACCAGCCCGACGTTCATGCCGGCGTCTACCGCCTGCCCGATCAGGCCGGCGACAAGCGTAATGCGCGTTTTGCCGATGCCGTTGAAGTACGACGACAGTGCGATGTTGAAGGTCATCACGCCGCCGAAGAACGCCGACCAATACAGGAACTGCGATTCCAGAGACGTGATGGCGATCGGCCGGTTGCTGAGAAACGGTATGCGCTCGATCAGCGGCGCCAACAGCATCAGCACGACGGACAGCGCCATGCCCACGAAGATGCCCACCGCGCCTTGATAGGCGGCTTCGCCCTTCCCTGCCCGCCCGAATGCCTGCGCCACGCACGAGCGTGAAAACCCCACCACGGCGAGAAAGAAGCCGGTGATCGCCGAGGCGGTGTAGATCGCTGGCCCCGACGCGATCAGGGTGTCGTTGGAATAGCGCGCCAGGCAAACGCGGTCGATGAACAACATCAGCAGGCTGCCCACCATCGAACCCATCAGCGGCAGCGAAACATTCAAGACACGCTTGGCGATCCCCAAGTCCAGGCTCGCATGGCCAATATCTTCCTTGTCGAGCGATGGGTCGCTCATCAGCGTTGGCCCGCCACGCTGCGCAGCTTGAGCTTCACCGGCACCGTGCTCGGGCCCATGAAGAAATTCATCACCTGCTGGATCGGCGGCGCATTTGTGTCGAATTCCAGTTCGAAGTTGTGCAGCAGCATCGAGATCACCAGCTTGATTTCCGTCATGGCGAGGAAGCGGCCGGGACACACGCGCGGGCCGTCGCCGAACGGCAGGAGTTTGCGTACGGGGTTTTCTTCCTTCTGCGGGCGATGATCGAAAATCCAGCGCTCCGGCTGGAAGCTGTCGTTGTCGGGAAACTGCGCTTCATCCAAACCTTCCGCCGTGGTTGAAACGACGAACGCGGTGTTTTTTGGAAAGAACGTATCGGCCACCACGCAATCGGCGTTGGAGACGATGCCGATGAACGGAGCCACCGTGCGCAAGCGCTGCGTTTCGCTGTGCGCCGCATCGATATAGGCGAACTGCTTCATCAGCTCCCAGTCGCGCACCAATGGTTCGTCGCCCAGCACCGCATCGGCTTCCGCGGTTGCCGCCGCGGCGGCTGCGGGGTTTTGGGCCAGCAGGTTGATCATCCATGCCATGGAATTGGCGGTAGTGTCCTCGCCGCCGATCACGCTGAGGATGGCGTTGCTGATCAGGTCCTGGTCGGTAAAGTCGGAGTCGGGATCGTCGCTCGCCGCAATCATCGCCTCCAGCATGTTGGTGGGCTTTTCGCGCAACTCCGGTTGCAGCGCCATGCGTTCGCGCGTGTTGCGGATGAAGCCGATCACGGCCTGCTCGATGTTCTCCGCGGATTGGTCGACTTCCCGGTCGGCCGGCAGCTTGAAGTGCCGCCAATACGGGAACAGCGCAAAGCTGCGCGCGCCCAGGCGTTGAAACATGTTGTCGACGTCATGCTGCAACGGGCTGCCGTCATGGTTGACTACATCCAGGTCGTGCCCCATTGCCAGGCCCACGGTGACGTCCAGCGCAAACGCCTTCAGGTCGCGGCGCAGGTCCACCTGCCGGCCTTCCGCCAGCGTGGTTTTCCAGCGCAGCAGCATGCGTTCGGCCATGGCCGACATTTTGGGAAAGAAGTTGCGGATCACTTCCGCATTGAGGCCGCCCATCACCAGCTTGCGTTGCCGCCGCCAATCGTCGCCTTCAGCGGTGAACACGCCGCTGATGTTCAGTTCGTTCATGACGGTCTTGAGGCCGCCGGTGCGGCGGAATTGTTCGGGACGTTCGCGCAGCATCGTGCCGGCAGTGGCGCGGTCGGCGATGACGACCATGGCGCCGCCCGGCACGCGCACCTTGAACATCGGCCCGAACTCGCGGATCCACTTGGCCAGCGTCAGGTGCCATTGGCGCCCGGTCATGCTCAGCGCGTTCCCCACCAGCGGCAGGCCTTTCGGGCCGGGAAGGTCCGCCATCATGCGCGCGTATTTCAGCTCGCTGATGGCTTGCTCGTTCAATGCTGAAGCTTCGATGGTCGAATTCATGATGGCTTTCCTTCCAGGCAAATGTGAAACAGCCAAGCTCTATGCATGTCCAAGATGCGCCACGTCATGCCAGCGACAGTTCGCCGCTCGGCGAATGGCTTCTGATCCTGCGTGTAATTTCGCGCGCTAGTTTTTCGATGTGCGGTGGTTTCACGATCGAGTGATGGCTGCCGCCAATTCGCACCACGTCCAGCCGTGGCCCGAGCAGGTCCTGCCAACCCGAGGTGAGATCCTCGCCCTCGTCGCGCTCCGCGGCGAAATAAGTCACCGGCACGTCCACCGCCTGCGCTTCGTATGCTTCGGCGGCGTTGGCGCCGGCCTGGTAGACGGCCAGCATCCGCCGCACCAGCGCCATGTCCAGGTGCGACGGCAACAGCGATTCGCGCTGGCAGGTCGCGATCATCGCGTCGACGTCCTTGCGCTCCATCAGCGCCATCAACTCGTCGTAGGCGGCATGCTGCCGCGCATCGGCAATGTCCGGATGCAGGTCGACCAGCCAATGCAGCAAGGCGCTGCAGGCATCGAGTTCGAAGATGCGCTCTGCGAAGACATGCTCCGCATGCCGTTGCGCGCGCAGCGAACGGCTGCTGCCGGTATCGACCAGGCCGACGAAGCGCACGCTTTCCCCGTCGTTGCGCAATTGCTGCGCCATGTCATAGGCGATCATGCCGCCCAGCGACCAGCCGCCCAGCTTGTACGGGCCGGATGCCTGCACCTGGCGTATCTGCTTGAGATAGCACGCCGCCATCGCACGGATGCTCTCGTGCGGCGTTTCTCCCACGGCAACACCGTTGGCCGCCAGCGCATACACGGGCTGGTTCGCATCCAGGTGCCGCGCCAGATCCACCGCGTACTGCACTTCGCCGCCGATGGGGTGAACCAGGAACAGCGGCGTCAAATCCCCGTCTTTCCTGATCGGTACCAGGTTTGATGAAGCACGCTGGCTTGACGGCGCAAAAGGTGCAGCACCGATATCGATATGCTCGATCTTTGCCGCCAATGCCGCGACGGTCGGCGCTTCGAACACGGCGCGCAGCGGCAGCTCCACGCGCAGGGTGCGTTTGATGCGCGACATCATCTGCGTAGCCAGCAGCGATTGCCCACCCAGGTCGAAGAAATCATCGAACACGCCGACCTTGCCGACGCCGAGCACATCCGCCCAGATCTCCGCCATGACCTGCTCGGTCGGCGTGCGCGGCGCAACGTAGTTGCTGTCGCTATGCGTCTGCGTGGGATCCGGCGCTGGCAGCGCCTTGCGGTCCACTTTGCCGTTCACGGTCAGCGGCAAAGCGTCCAGTACGACGAAAGCACTGGGCACCATGTATTCCGGCAAGCGCTGCGACAGGCCCGTGCGACAGGCCGCCACGATCGCGGCATCGTCCTGCGCGCGCTCCTGCACGGGCACCACATAAGCAACCAGCCGTTTCTCGCCGGATGCGTCTTCGCGCAACGTCACCGCGGCCGCTTGCACGTCTGGCAGCGCCGACAATTGCTGTTCGATTTCGCCCAGCTCGATGCGGAAGCCGCGCAGTTTCACCTGATCGTCGCAACGGCCCAGGAACTCCAGCTCGCCGTCCGTGCGATAGCGCACCAGGTCGCCGGTGCGATACAGGCGCGCACCCGCAACCCCACTGAACGGATCGGGCACGAAGCGCGCTTCCGTCAACTCCGTGCGCCGCAGATAACCTGTCGCCACGCCTGCGCCACCGATATACAGCTCGCCCACGCTGCCCAGCGGCTGCAGCTGCATACACTCGCCCAGCACGTACAACTGCGTGTTGCCGATCGCGCGCCCGATCGGCGCCGCCGTGCCATCGAGCGTGTCCAGCACCGCTGCATCCGACAGACACCACACACAGCAGCCCACCGTGGTTTCGGTAGGGCCGTATTCGTTGACGAAGGTCGCCGACGGCAACAGCTTGCCTTTCCAGCGGCGCAAGGTGGACAGCGTAAGCTGCTCGCCACCCACCACGATGCCATGCGCGGCTGCGCCCGGCATGCCCGTTTCATCTACCGCCACGGCTTCATTGAGATAAGACAAGGCTTCCAGGTGCGCCGGCGTGATCTTGAACAGCCATGGCGCGCCCGGCGTGAACAGGCGCGCCGACAGTTGCGGCAGCGTACGCTCGTCGTCCGGCAGCAGCACGATCGGCTTGCCCACCAGCAACGGCGGCAACAAGGTGGTGACGGTGGCGTCGAAACCGAGCGGCGAACTCACCACCGCGCCGGCGATGTCATCGCGCAGGTATTCGCGCACGCAATGCCAGGCATAGTTGAGCAGCGAACGGTGCGGCACCAATACGCCCTTGGGCTTGCCGGTAGAGCCGGAGGTGTAGATCACGTAGGCCGTGTGCTGTGGCTGCGTGTGGTTGGGCACCGGGTCGTCCGTGTAATCGCACAGCACGCCGGCGTCGTCATCCAGGCAGAACACCGGCACATCCGGCAACATCGGTACACGTTCGCGCACGTGCTGCAACGTCAGCACCGCCGCAGGCGCGGCATCGTCCAGGATCATCGCCAGCCGCTCCGGCGGATACGATGGATCGAGCGGCACGTAGGCAGCGCCGGCCTTGAGGATGCCGAGCAGCGCGACGATCATCTCGACGCCGCGTTCCATGCACAAGCCGACCAACTCGCCAGGGCCGGCGCCAAGCACGCGCAGATGTTGCGCAAGGCGGTTGGCGCGCGCGTTGAGTTGCGTATAGCTCAGCGATAGATCCTCATACATCACCGCGACTTCCTGCGGTGTGCTCGCGGCTTGCGCTTCGAAGCATTCGTGCAGGGTCTGCGGTTGCGCGGGATACGCCGTGGCGGTGTCATTGAGCGTGCGAAGCTGATGATGGCGCTCGGCCTCGCTCAGCATCGCCAGCTTGCCGACGGCGCAGCGCGGTTCGGCCACGATCGCCTGCAACAGGCGCGTGAAGTGATCAGCCATGCGCGCCATCGTGTGCCGTTCGAACAGGTCGGTGCTGTATTCCAGATGGCCCTTCAGGCCATCCCTGCCCTCCATCAGGCTCAGCGTCAGGTCGAACTTGCTGGTCACGCTTTCGTGATCCAGCAATTGTATGGACAGCCCCGGCAGCGCCAGCTCGCCCATGGGCGCGTTCTGCAGCACCAGCATCACCTGGAACAGCGGCGAATAGCTCGCGTGCCGTTCCGGTTGCAGTGCGTCCACCAGATGCTCGAACGGCACGTCCTGGTGCGCATACGCATCCAGCGTGTGCTGTCGCACCTGCTGCAGCAGCGTGTGGAAATCCTGCGTCAGGTCCACCTGCGTGCGCAGCACCAGCGTGTTGACGAAAAAGCCGATCAGGCCTTCGATGTCGCCATGGTTGCGGTTGGCGATGGGCGTGCCGATGCAGATGTCCGCCTGCCCCGCATAACGCGCCAACAGCACATTGAACGCGGCGCACAAGGTCATGAACAGGCTGGCGTGGGATTGCCGGCTCAATGCCTTCAGTTTTTCGCTCAGTGGCGCCGGTACCGCGAACAGCAGCGACGCGCCATCACGGCCTTGCACCGGCGGGCGCGGACGGTCCGTTGGCAAAGTCAGCAAGGAAGGGCTGCCTGCCAATTGCCGCTTCCAATACGCCAGCTGCTGCGCCAGCACGTCCCCGCTCAGCCACTGCCGCTGCCAGCTGGCGAAATCGACGTAGCGCATGGGCAGGTCCGGCAAGGCCAGCGGCACGCCGCGCGCATGGTGCGCATAGAACGCCGCGACTTCCCGCATCATGATTCCCATCGACCAGCCGTCCGACACGATGTGATGCATGGTCAGCAGCAAGAGGTGTTCATGCGCATCGCATTGCACCAGCGCGCCGCGCACCAGCGGCGGGGTTTGCAGATCGAACGGTACGCGCGTTTCGTCGACGATCAGTTCCTTCGCCCTGGCCTCACGTGCGGGTGGCGCCAGGTCACGCAGGTCGTGATAGGCCAGCGGCCATGCCATGCGCGACAGGATGCGCTGCACCGGCATGCCATCCACGCCTTCGAAGCAGGCGCGCAGCACGTCATGCCGCTGCACTACGTCGTTGAGTGCACGCTGCAGGGCGTCGCGATGCAGTTCGCCTTGCAGCCTGAGCGTCACCGGCATGTTGTAGGCGGCGTTGCGGCCTTCGAACTGATCCAGCAGCCACAACCGCTGTTGCGCGAACGACAGCGCAAAGGCCTCGCCCGCGGGCGCCGGTGTTTGTGGCGGCGTGTCGTCTTTCGTATTGGCGGGCGCCACATGCCGGACCATCTCGAGCAAGGTCGGCGCATCGAAAATCTCATGCAGTGATACGCGCACCTTGAACACCGCGGCAATGCGCGACGCCAGTTGCGTGGCCAGCAGCGAATGGCCGCCCAGCTCGAAGAAATCGTCGTGGATGCCGACCTGGTCCAGCTTGAGCAAGTCCATCCAGATGGTTGCCATCCGCTCTTCGTCCGGCGTGCGCGGGGCGATGTAAGGCTTGTCGCTTTGCATGAGATCAGGCGCCGGCAACGCCTTGCGGTCGACCTTGCCGTTGGCCGTCAACGGCATCGCATCGAGCATCACGATATGGCCCGGCACCATGTAGTCGGGCAGCTTGCTCGCCAGCAGCGCGCGCAGTTGCGCTTCATCCGGCAAGGCTTGTGCATCGTGCGCCACCAGGTAGGCAACCAGGTGCGCGATGTTGCGCTCGTCCGTCCGTGACAGCACCACCGCGTCGCGCACGCCCTGCACCGCGGCCAGCGTGGCTTCGATTTCGCCCAGTTCGATGCGCAGGCCGCGGATTTTTACCTGATGGTCGCTGCGCCCCAGGTACTCGATGCTGCCATCCGGCAGATAGCGCGCCAGGTCGCCGGAGCGGTACATGCGCGCGCCGGGCTCGGCACTGAACGGATTGGGGATGAACGCCTGCGCGGTCAGTGCGGGCTGGTGGATGTAGCCGCGCGCCAGGCCCACGCCGGCAATGTAGAGATGGCCGACCACGCCCACCGGAACCGGGTTGAGTGCGTTGTCCAGGATATGGATCTGGATGTTCGCAATCGGCCGCCCGATCGGTACGCAACTCAACGCGGCATCGTTGCGGCAGGTCCAGGCGGTAACGTCCACCGCTGCCTCGGTCGGGCCATACAGGTTGTGCAGTGCCACGTGCTGCCACTTGGCGAAGAAACGCTGCTGCAATTCCAGCGGCAGAGCCTGCCCGCTGCACATCACCTGGCGCAGCGAGCGCCCGCATTCGCCGGCTTCGTGCAGGAACACGTCGAGCATGGGTGGCACGAAATGCAGCGTGGTGATCGATTGCGCATCGATCAGCTCTGCCAGGTACGCCACCTCCTGATGGCCGCCCGGGCGCGCCACCACCAGCGTGGCGCCTTCCAGCAGCGGCCAGAAAAATTCCCACACGGACACGTCGAAACTGAAAGGCGTTTTCTGCAGCACGCGATCCGATGCGGTCAACGGATAGGCATCCTGCATCCATTGCAGGCGATTGACGATGCCTTGTTGATCGATACCGACGCCCTTGGGCTTGCCGGTGGAACCGGAGGTGTAGATCACGTAGGCCAGGTGATGCGGCTGCACGTGATGATCGAGATCGTCCGTGGCGTAATGCGAAAGCGAGGCCGCCTCGCCGTCCAGCGACAATACCTGCACGCCCGGCACCTGCGGCACTCGTTCGCGCACGTGCTGTTGGGTCAGCACCACGGCAAGCTTGGCGTCCGCCACGATCGTGGCAAGGCGGTCGGCCGGGTAGCCTGGTTCCAACGGCACATACGCGCCACCCGCCTTCAGGATGCCGTACAGACCCACGATCATGTCCAGCGAACGCTCCATGCACACGCCAACCAGGCTGTCCGGCTCCACGCCCAATGTGCGCAGATGCCGCGCAAGGCGGTTCGCCTGCGCGTTGAGTTCGGCATAGCTCAATGACACACCCTCGTAGATCACCGCGATGTGCTCCGGCGTTCGCGCGGCTTGCGCTTCGAACAGCTGCTGCAGCGTGTGCATGCCGGAGCGCACGTTCGGATAGATCTTGGCGGTGTCGTTGAAGCCATGGAGCAGTTGCTGGCGCGCGGCGTCGCCCAGCATATCCAGCTCGCCGACGGCGCGGTGCGGCTGCGCCACGATCGCCTGCAGCAGGCGCG